>CAYRNE010000111.1:0-8259 GCA_964425245.1 uncultured Devosia sp. | reverse complement strand
GGTCGTTTCCGAACAGACGGCGAGCGCATTGCAGCGGCGCGAGGCGCACCTTGCGTCGATCCTCGACACCGTGCCCGATGCGACCGTCGTTATCGAGATCGACGGCACGATCGTCTCATTCAACGCGGCCGCGGTCCGTCAGTTCGGCTATAGCCAGCAGGAGGCGGTCGGCAGCAACGTCAGCATGCTCATGCCGTCGCCCTATCGCGAGCAGCATGACGGTTACATCGACCGCTATGTGAGAACCGGCGAGAAGCGGATCATCGGCGCCGAGCGCGTCGTCGTCGGTCGCCGCAAGGACGGCACGACCTTTCCCATGACCCTTGCCGTGGGCGAGATCCGGCGAGAGACGAAGACCTACTTCACCGGTTTCATCCGCGACCTCACCGAGCGGCAGGAGAGCGAGGCGCGGCTGCAGGCCCTGCAGGGCGAGCTCGCACGCCTCGCCCGGCTGAACGAGCTCGGCGAAATGGCCTCGACGCTCGCCCACGAGCTCAACCAGCCGCTTTCCTCCATCGCCAATTACGTTCAGGGGTCCGTACGCCTGCTCGGCAGAATCGAGGGGGATGATGCCGCGCGCATTCGCGACGCGCTTGACGAAGCCGCGAAGCAGGCACTGCGTGCCGGCGACATCATCAAGCACCTGCGCGAATTCGTGACCCGCGGCGAGACCGAGCGGCAGCCCGAAGACATCAGGAAGCTGATCGAGGAGGCGGGCGCCCTGGCGCTCATGGGCTCGAGCGAGCGTGGCGTCAGATCCGTCTTCGAGTTCGAGAACAACGACGAGAGAATCTACGCCGATCGCGTCCAGCTCCAGCAGGTGCTGATCAACATCATGCGCAACGCCGTCGAGGCGATGGGCAACGGCGAGCGCCGGGAGCTGACCGTTCGCACGAGCAATCCCGAACCGCACACGCTGCAGGTCACGATCTCCGACACCGGTCCCGGCATTTCCGGGGAGATCGCAGGGCAGATGTTCCAGCCGTTCGTCACCACCAAGGCCGGCGGCATGGGCATCGGCCTCTCGATCTCGAGGCGCATCATCGAGTCGCATGGCGGATCGATTTCGGTTAGCAGAAACGAGGCCGGCGGCGCGACCTTCGCCTTCACGCTGCCGACGATGCTCGAGGAGGCCCATGAATAACGTCGATATCGTCGTACACGTGGTCGACGACGAGGAGGCGGTCCGCAACTCCCTCGCGTTCCTGCTGACCACGTCGGGATATGCGGCCCGTACGCATGCCAGCGCGACCGAGTTCTTCGGGATCGCGCCCTCCATCCGGAACGGCTGCCTGATCACCGACCTTCGGATGCCAGACATGGACGGGGTGGAACTGCTGCGTCGGCTGCGCGAGGCGAACGCCATGCTTCCCGCGATTGTCGTCACCGGGCACGGCGACGTGCAAATGGCGGTCGAGGCCATGAAGAACGGCGCGCTGGATTTCATCGAGAAGCCGTTCAGCGAGGAGGTGCTGCTCGAATCGATCAAGAACGTCGTCGAGCTCGCCGCGACCAAGGTGCGGAGCGAAGCGGCGCTGGAAGCGACTCGCGAGCGTCTCGCTTCGCTCAGCGAACGCGAATCGCAGGTGCTGAAAGGCGTCGTCGCCGGCCAGCCCAACAAGGCGATCGCCATCGATTTGGGCATCAGCCCGCGCACCGTCGAAGTCTATCGCGCGAGCCTCATGGCCAAGATGAACGCGCGCAGCCTGCCCGACCTCGTCCGCATGGTGATGGACCTCGGCCGGACGGCATGACCCGGCCCGGCGCGGGTTGATCCAGCGCAAAGCCGCTCGCTTCCAGGCGGCTTAGTCTGGCCGGTGCCGCATCCGCGGCTTGAGATCGGTTGCTTCCGTGTCAGCCTGCCGCATTCTTGTTCTCGCTCCCGACCCCGATCTTCGCCGGTCCCTGGCCTTTGCGCTCGAGGCGGAGTGCTACGAGGTTGTCGCGCGTGCGGTGCTGCTGAGCCCGGCCGAGGCGCGCGACTTCGATAGCGTGGTCGTGGACCAGAAGGCTCTGACCGTCGTGCCCCGTGACGTCGCCCTGTCCTTCTGCAGTCATGCAGCGGGCATCGTGCTGCTTGCCGCGACTCCGGAGCCGTGGCTTGCCGCAAAAGTCTTCTGCGTGCTTCGCCCGCCGCATCTCGGCGAGGCCCTGGTTGCCGCCGTCAGGAGCGCGCTGGGAGAGCGGGCCGTCGCGCCGGATTGCTGCGGGCCGGCGGTGGCTTGAGCCGCGGCGCTCCGCCGGCGCGCGGCTAATGTCGATCATGCGCCCTTCCGTCGCTTCGGCAGCCTAGGTAAACCCCCTTAGGGATGCGCCTCGCGGCACGCCCAAGTAGCCGACACGAAGCGACAAGCCTTCTCGCTGGCCCTATCTCGTCACCGTGCTTCAAGGAGACGGGCCATGAGATTTCCAAGGGACAAGAACGACATCGGCTTGCTGATCGGCGGGACCATGCTGCTGAGCGCCGGGCTCATGCTCATGCCCGCGATGCTGCCGCCGGCGGCTGCCACCGATACATCGGTTGTGGCGATGGCGGCGGCGTTCCAGCCGGTCGAACGCCGGATCGCCACGTTCGACGAGGTTGCCGCAAATGGCACCGTCCACCACCACCAGGTGGCCTACGCGGGCGCGGCAAGCCCCATCGTGCGCCCTGCCGCAGAGGTGCCCGAGGCGATTGGCCGTGAGCCCAGGGTCGTCGAACTCGAGCTCGAAACCATCGAGCGGATGGGCACGCTCGCAGACGGCACCGTCTACCGCTACTGGACCTTCGGCGGCCAGGTACCCGGTCCGTTCGTCCGCGTCCGGGTCGGCGACATCGTCGACGTGAGCCTCAAGAACCACGACGACAGCTGGATGCCGCACAACGTCGATTTCCATGCGGTCACCGGTCCGGGCGGCGGCGGTGTCGCCACCCTCGCCGCGCCCGGCGAGACCAAGGGCTTCCGCTTCCAGGCGCTGAACCCGGGGCTCTACGTCTATCACTGCGCCGTGCCGGCGGCTGCCCAGCACATCGCCAACGGCATGTACGGGATGATTCTGGTCGAACCCGAAGGCGGGCTGCCGCCGGTGGACCGCGAGTACTATGTGATGCAGGGCGAGATTTACACGGCCGAACCCTTCGGCACGGCCGGCCAGGTCACCGAGAGCTTCGACGCCCTGCTGGCCGAGCAACCCGAGTACTATGTGTTCAACGGCGCGGCGAACGCCCTCACCGGAGCCAATGCGCTTGAGGCCAAGGTCGGCGAGACCGTGCGGATCTACTTCGGTGTCGGTGGGCCGAACAAGACCTCGAGCTTCCACGTGATCGGCGAAATCTTCGACCACGTCTACAATCTCGCCTCGCTGACCAGCCCGCCGCTCACCGACGTCCAGACGATCACGGTACCGCCGGGCGGTGCGGCGGCGGTCGACTTCAAGGTCGAGGTGCCCGGTACCTACATGCTGGTCGACCATGCCCTGTCGCGCGCGGCGCGCGGCCTGATCGGCGAGCTGGTGGTCGAAGGTGAGGCTCAGCCCGATGTCTTCGAGCCTCACGGCGAGGTCGCGGAAATGGATACCAGCACCCACTAGGGCCGGCCCGAACGATCGCCCGGACCGCAAGCCGCGGTCCGGGCGCAGCGTCCCGGTCGGCGGCAACGCGCGGGACCAATCGATCCCTTAGTAGTTTCCCTTAGGCACCGAGCGGATTTTGCGCCCGCCCGGCGAGGGGCAAGTTGCACCGTAACGTTGAAGGGAGAGGCCATGTTGATCCAGAGCAAATTCCGGTCTGGGGGCACCACGCCTGCGGCAACCGTGGCGGGCCTTCAGCCCAGCGCGACGAGCTACTATCCGGAGGGCGCGGTGATCTACGCCCAGGGCGACCGTGCGGGCGCGCTTTATTGCGTCGAGTTCGGTGTCGTTCGCATCTGCCGGCTCACCGCCGACGGCCGCCGCCAGATCAATGCATTCCTCTTCCAGGGCGAGTTTTTCGGGTTTGAAGCCGGCGCCGAGCACGAGTTCTATGCCGAGAGCGTGAACGGTGCGGGCGTGCGGATGCTCCGCACCACGGGCGACCTCGGAGCCGCGGGCCTCCTCGCCGTGGCGCTTCAGCGCCTTGCCCGGGCCCAGCAGCACCAGGTGGTGCTCGGCCGGCGTAGCGCCACGGAGAAGATGGCCGCCTTCATCCTCGAAATGTCTGAGGGGCAGGACGAGTCAAACGCCGTCGTGCTGCCCATGCAGCGCAACGACATCGCCGATTACCTCGGCCTGACCTTCGAGACCGTGTCGCGCGCCCTGCGTGTCCTCAGGGAAGGCGGGATCATCCGCGTCCCCTCGGTGCACCAGATCGAAGTTCTCGACCGGGTTGCGCTCGAGGAAATGGCGGCCTGAACGTGCGGCCGGACGTGGGGCAACCTCATGGCCGCGTCAGGATCCACTCGTGCACCGGCTCGTTGTGGAACTTCCACGTCCGCACCGGCCCGGCCATCACGTTGAGATAATAGAGGTCGTAGCCGGCGATCGCGGCGACGGGATGATATCCCCGCGGCACGAGGACGACGTCCCCGTCCTCGACCAGCATCGTTTCGTCGAGGCTCCGGTCGTCGGTATAGACGCGCTGGAAGGCGTAGCCCTGGGGTCTGGCGAACCGGTGGTAGTAGGTTTCCTCGAGCAGGCTTTCGTTGGGCAGGTCGTCGGTGTCGTGCTTGTGCGGCGGGTAGCTCGACGTGTGCCCGCCGGGCGTGATCACTTCGACGACGAGCAGCGAATCCGCCGGCGCGGTCTCGGGCAGGATGTTGCGCGGGTATCGCGTGTTGGCGCCTGTGCCGCGCGTCAGCTCCTCGACATCGGCGGGGGCAATGATGCGCGCCGGCCTTGCCCCGGTTTTCCCCGGCGCGGTGCAGACGGCAAGCTCGAGCGGACTCGCCGCCACGACGTCCCAGTTCTCCCCCGCGGGAACATAGAGCGAATACCCGGGCCCCTCGAACGGGCTCGAGCGCCCGCCGAGCTCGCCCACTGCGGCGCCGCCGACCGAGAAGCGTCCGGTACCGGAAACGACGACGAGGCACGCCTCCCGGCCCGCGAGGCCGCCCGCCAGGGTCTCGCCGGGGCCGAGCCGGTGCAGGGCGAAGCCGACGTAGCTCCAGCCGGCGCTCTCCGGCGTCACCTCATGCACGATTCCGTGGTTGGCGCGCGGCCTTAGTCTCAGGTTCGCCATCCCGCTAGTCCTGACCATGGCCGGGCGGCGGCGCGCCCTCGACGGTATAGCCGGCGCCAGCCATGACCCGCACCAGCTCCCGGTGGCCGATCTCGGCCATCCGCTGCGGCGGCGCCCTTTTCGGGTCCTGCTCCGCCTCGACCACGAACCAGCCCTCGTAGCCGTGGCTCGCGAGCCGCCGCACGATGGCGGCGAAATCGAGCGAGCCGTCGCCCGGCACGGTGAACGCGCCGAGCGCAACCGCATCGAGAAAGCTCTGGCGTTCGCGATCAAGCATCTCGACCACCGGCCGGCGGATATCCTTGACGTGGACGTGGTTGATGCGCGCGTGGTGCTTGTCGATTGCGCCGAGCACGTCGCCGCCGGCGAACGCGAGGTGCCCCGCGTCGAGCAGCAGGGGAATACCCGGACCCGAGTGCTGCATGAAGGCATCGAGCTCCCGCTCGGTCTCCACCACCGCGGCCATATGGTGGTGGTAGCTGAGCGGCATGCCCTGTTCCATGCACCATTCGCCGAAGGCGGTCACCTTACGCGCATAGTCGCGCATCTCGTCGTCGTTCAGCTTCGGCTTCCGGCTGAGCGGCACCTCGCGCCTGGCCTGGATGGAGCGGCTCACCTCGCCATAGACGATGCAGGGCGCGCCCACCGCCTTGAACAGCGCGATGATCGGGGCGATCCGGTCTTTGTTGGCGGCGATCTCCTCGTCGAGCAGCGTCCCCGAGAACCAGCCGCCGCACAGGGTGACGCCCGCCGCCTCGAGGATGGGCAGCAGGCGCTCGGGGTCCTCCGGGAAGCGCCGCCCCTTCTCCATGCCGGTGAACCCTGCCGCGCGTGCCTGTCTGAGGCACTCTTCGAGCGTCACGTCGTCGCTCAGTTCCGGCAGGTCGTCGTTCCACCATGCAATCGGCGAGATGCCGAGGCTTGCCTTCATAGCCGTTGCGCCTTCAGCGCTTCTTCGTACTCGCGCCGCGCCGCCAGGACCGCCGGTCGCTCGCTGACTTCCGGCACCGCAACGTCCCACCAGTGCCCGCCGGCATCGGTTACGGCGAGCGGGTCGGTATCGATGACGAGGACGGAGGTCCGCGCGTCGGCTTCCGCCTCGTGCAGCGCCGCCTCGAGGTCCGCGATCGAGCGCACCTTGCGCGCGACGGCACCCATAGACTCGGCGTGGCGGGCGAAGTCGATCTCCGGCATCACCTCGTGCACGGTATCGCGGAACAGGTTGTTGAAGTTCGCGCCGCCGGTCGCCATCTGCAGGCGGTTGATGCAGCCGAAGCCGCGGTTGTCGAGCACGACGATCGTGAGCTTCCTGCCCATCGCGACGGATGTCGCGATCTCCGAGTCCATCATCATGTAGCTGCCGTCGCCGAGCATGACGACGACATCCGCCTCCGGCCGCGCGATCTTCACGCCGAGCCCGCCGGCGATCTCGTATCCCATCGTCGAGTAGCCATAATCGAGGTGATAGCTGCCCGGGAAGGTCGCGGGCCAGTGCTTGTGCAGTTCGCCCGGCAGGCCCCCCGACGCACAGACGAGGATCGAATTCGGCCGTGCGCGCGACACCGCACCGATGACGTGCATGTCCGAGGGAAGCTCGACGTTGGCCGGATCGGTGTAGCGCCGCGCCGCCTCCAGCCATTTCGCTTTTTCTTCCCTGGCGCGCGCCGTCCAGCCGGTGTCGGCGCTCCAGCCCGCGAGCGCCTGTTCCAGCGCTTCGAGTCCCACCTTCGCATCCGCGATGAAGGGCCGTGCCCTGTGCTTGCCCGCGTCGAACAGTTGCACGTTGAGCCCGATGAGGATTGCGTCCTCGTTCTTGAACAGGGCCCACGATCCGGTGGTGAAGTCCTGGAGGCGGGAGCCGATGGCGAGAACGGCATCAGCCTCCGCCGCCAGCGCATTGGCGGCCGAAGTGCCCGTCACGCCCACCGACCCCATGTTCAGGGCATGCTCGTGCGGCAGCGACGACTTCCCGGCCTGCGTTTCCATCACCGGTACGCCGTGGCCCTCGGCGAACGCCCGCAGCGCCTCGGTCGCGCCCGAATAGAGCACGCCGCCGCCGGCGATGATCACCGGGCGGCGTGCCCGCTGCAGCGCCTCGGCCGCCGCGGCGAACTCGTCGGCATCGGGCATGATCCGGCGCTGCGTCCAGAGCCGTTCCTCGAAGAAGCTCTCCGGATAATCGCAGGCTTCCGCCTGCACGTCCTGGCAGAGCGCGAGCGTCACCGGGCCGCATTCTGCCGGATCGGTCAGGACCTGCATCGCGCGGTTCAGCGCGCCGATGATCTGCTCGGGACGCGTGATGCGGTCGAAGTACCGGCTCACCGGACGGAACGCGTCGTTTGCGCTGGCGGTGCCGTCGCCGAAGTGCTCGACCTGCTGCAGCACGGGATCGGGCCGGCGGTTCGCGAAGACGTCGCCGGGCAGCAGGAGTAGCGGCAGCCGGTTGACGTGCGCCAGCGCCGCGGCGGTCACCATGTTGGTGGCGCCCGGGCCGATCGAGGAGGTCACCGCCATCATGCGGCGCCGGAAATTCGCCTTGGCGTAACCGATCGCGGCATGCGCCATGGATTGCTCGTTGTGGCCGCGATAGGTCGGCAGCGCCTCGCGCACCTGGTAGAGCGCCTCTCCGAGTCCCGCGACGTTGCCGTGGCCGAAGATCGCGAACACCCCGCCGAAGATCGGCAACGTCTCGCCGTCGATCACCGTCATCTGCCGCGTCAGGAATTTCGCAATCGCCTGCGCCATGGTCAGGCGGATCGTCCTTTGGCTCATCACGCAGCCTCCCATGCCTCGCACAGTGCGCGGAACCGCCGCGCCATGTCCTCGAGCGCTTCGTTGTCGCTCATCGTTCCGCCGAACCAGGCCCGCGCCGCGCCGGCAAAGATCGTCCGGCCGACCGCGAACCCCCTCACGGTACGGGACGCCTTGGCGGCGGTGAAGCCTTTGACGAGTGCCTCCTGCGACGCTTCGAGCCCGAGCATCACGACACCGCGGCACCATGGGTCGCGCGTTTCGATCACCCGGTCGATTTCCTCCCACGCCGCCGCATTCTCGAACGGTTCGAG
>CAYRNE010000110.1:0-8285 GCA_964425245.1 uncultured Devosia sp. | reverse complement strand
GATCCACACGTGGTATGGGTACGACAACAACCTGGACGGCGTCAGCAACGACATCTTCCCGACGGCGTTCAAGTACACCGGCATCAACGACGCCGGAGTGGCCTCGTCGAAGGAAATCGGTGCGTGCGAGACGGTGAACTGCAGCCGTGGCGCGTCGCTGTCGCAGTTCAACCTGCGCGTGTCGAAGACGGTGCACATCTATCAGCACGTCAACGCCGAGCTGATTGCCGACTTCTTCAACCTGACCAACGCCATCAAGCCGTTCTCGCAATCCGGACACCGGCTCGTTTCGATGTCGGGCGCGAATCCCAAGAACTGGTCCTGATTGCCTGCCCTGAGGGGCAACACGGGCGCACGAAAAAGGGCGGTCCTTCGGGACCGCCCCTTTTTCGTTCGATGCGCCGTGTTCAGCTGTTGCTCGCCGGCTGCGGATCCCCGAGCAGATCGACCGGGAGGTCCACGCCATCATCATCGATTGCAGCGGTAGCGACGAAGTCGCACGCAGCGATCTGTTCGGCGATCAGTTGGATTTCCGCACGGGTTTCGTCGTCGACGATGGCCGCAGCGGCGGTCTCGATCGCTTCGGAAAGCTCGGTGTCGTTGACCTCGCATTGCTCGGCGCGGAAAAGCTCGGTGAGAGCGAGAACAACCTCGACGACCTGCGCATCGGTTTCAGCGGACGGGGCCCCGATGCTGGCCAGCCAGTTCGAGGTCGCGGCGATACAGTCGCCGTCGCGCGACGTATCCCCCTCGTACTGCAGATCGATGACGATCGAGCAGGTCGCAAGGGGCTCGCCGCTTACGTCCTGAGCAACGGCAGAGTGGCCGGCCGTTGCGAGAAATGTTAGCGCCGCCGCAGCTGTTAGAAGCTTGTTCATAGCGCTTTACCTCAACGCTTGATGCGCACTTACGCATTCTTAACTTACGCCGCGGTCCGGCCAAAGTCAATGAACTCGCTTGCGGGCCAATGACTTGCAGGATGAGGTGGTTAACTTGACGCTGCGACGGGGCCTGTTTTTTGTACCTTGATTAACGTATTGGTAACGTTTATAAATGGTTACGCGGTGGGCTGTTAGTTGGTGAGTAGCGAGCAGGTGGCGCCGCGGTCATGACCGATGTTCCCATAGATCGAGTCGAAGCGGTTTCGCTCGGGTCGTCCGTAGCCAGCACCATGGCCCCCGCTGGCGGTCTGGTCACCCTGGAAAGCGGTCTGCCCCTGCACTGGAACGGCGATTTTCCGTTGCTCCCTGTCGACACGCCTGCCCGCCGGCGGTATCTCCGGCTGAAGCGTGTCTTCGATTTCGCTCTCGCATTCTTCGCGATCGTCGTCTTTATGCCGCTGCTTGCGGCAATTGCCCTGGCCATACGCTTTTCAGGCGATGGACCGGTCCTGTTCCGCCAGGTTCGCCGGGGCGCCCACGGGACGAGCTTTGAACTGCTGAAGTTCCGCACCATGCGCCTTGAGGATTGCGATGCAGCGGGTACGGCGCAGGCGGAGGAAAGAGACCCACGGGTCACTCGCTTCGGGGCATGGCTGCGGCGCACGAGTCTCGATGAACTGCCGCAGCTGTTCAACATCCTGCGGGGCGAGATGTCGTTTTGCGGTCCCCGTCCGCACGTGCCTGGCCAGCTAGCTGCGGGCCGGCCCTACCGCGAGGTCGTTCCATACTACGACCTGCGGCATGCAGTGACGCCGGGGTTGACCGGCTGGGCCCAGGCGAACGGCTTTCGAGGCTCGACGCGCGAGGCGGCTCGCGCAAAGGCCAGGGTCGACCACGACATCGCCTATATTCAGAACGCGTCGATCTGGCTTGATCTCAAGATCATCGCGAGGACGGCGCGGCAGGAATTCCTGTCGGGCAACGGCACCTGAGGCATCCTGTCCGGCGGCAGCGGCCGCCAGCTTTCGGCACGCGGCCGCGCGTCGGGGGCAGGGTTACCTGCGGCCGCATCAATCCTTGCCGAAGAGATCCCGGGTATAGACCTTCTCGCGCACGTCCGAGAGTTCCTCGGCGAAGCGGTTGGCGACAATGAGATCGGCCTGCTGCTTGAAGGCCTCGAGATCGCGGATCACCGGAGCGCCGAGGATCATGTCCTCCTCCGCCGCCGGTTCGTAGAGGATCACGCTCGTGCCGCTTTCGATCAGGCGTTTGATGACGTCCCGGACGGAAGACTCGCGGAAGTTGTCCGCTCCCTCCTTCATCGCGAGCCGGTGGACACCGACGACCGTCGGGCGCCGGCTCAGAATGTCCCGGGCAATGAATTCCTTGCGGGTCGCATTTGCTTCCACGATGGCCCGGATCAGGCTCTGCGGAACCTTGTCGAAATTGGCCAGGAGCTGGCGCGTGTCCTTGGGCAGGCAATAGCCGCCATAGCCGAACGAAGGATTGTTGTAGTGGTCGCCGATGCGTGGATCGAGCCCGAGCCCGTCGACGATCTGGCGGGTCGCCAATCCTTGGGAAATAGCGTAGCTGTCGAGTTCGTTGAAGAAGGCGATGCGCATCGCCAGATAGGTATTGGCGAACAGCTTGATCGCCTCGGCCTCGCTGGAGCCCGTGAACAGCACCGGGACGTCCGGCTTTAGCGACCCCCGGCGCAACAGCTTGGCGAAGACCCTGGCACGTTCCGACTGCTCCCCCACGACGATCCGCGAGGGATAGAGGCTGTCGTGCAGCGCCTTGCCCTCGCGCAGAAACTCCGGGGAGAAGATGATGTTGTCGACGCCGTAGGCTGCACGCATGCGTTCGGTGAACCCGACCGGAACCGTCGATTTGACGATGATCGTCGCCCCGGGGTTGATGCGGAGCGCGTCGCCAATCACGCTCTCGACCGAGCGCGTGTCGAAGCCGTTGGTTTCATGGTCGTAGTCGGTGGGTGTCGCGACGATCACGTAGCGGGCGTCGCGATAGGCCTCTTCGGGCAGACCCGTAGCGCGCAGGCTGAGCCGCTTGCCGGAAAAGAAGGCCGCAATATCCGGGTCGGCGATCGGAGACTGGCGGCGGTTGACCATGTCCACCCGGTTCGCGGCGATGTCGAGCGCCACGACCTCGGAGTTCTGCGAAAGAAGCGTGGCGTTGGCGAGGCCGACGTAACCCAGACCGACTACAGCGATCTTCATGGCCTGCTCCGATCGTTGCGCGGCTGCGCTCGGCTCTATTCTGGGATGAGGCGTCACGATCTTGTTCATGCCGGAACTCGGTACAATTTCTTGGCCTATAGAAATCCTACAATACTCCGCGGACACCTTGGGGCGATAGCGGCTAACCCTGAGACCGGTTAATTGGCAGGATTTCGGGTGGGCGGCCTGCCGCGACCGTCTCCGGGTTCGGGGCCGGACCGTCGCCCCGAGGCCCGGATCCGCGGTGAAAGGGGCGCAGCCGTCCCAAGACCGATAAGCCTGCCTTATGCGCACCGTCACAGGTTTAGTTGGAATCCGGGCGGGTGCGGGCGCATCTGCATGGCACCGATCGATCCCATTTCGGAGACCTGCCATGTTGTACCGCAATCCCGACGCGCCGCTCCGCGTGCGGCAGCCAGGAATCCTGCGCGGGGCGGTTCTTGCCCTTCGCGAGCGGCGCCGGCGGCGCCGTACCGAGCTCGAGTTGCGCGGCCTGAGCGTTCACTTGAGGCGCGACCTCGGTCTCGACCACGCGCCGTTCGACGGCTGGGGCCGTTAGCCCCGAAAGCAAAGCGCCCCGGAGAAATCCGGGGCGCTCTCGCATCGGATGTGAAATGTCGGCCTAGCAGTCGAACAGGTGGCCCGAGCCCTCCGGCGCGCGCGTGCAGTTCCACCAGCCCGGCAGGTTCACCCGGTCGGCTGCACCCCTGACCGCGGCCGACGTAGCGCTGGCACCGTCCTCGGCCCAGTCGCGCGCACGCTCCCAGCACTCCTTCTTGAGTGCCGGCAGGATGAGGCAGTTATCGATATTGTCGCCCGCCGCGGCCTGGACGGGCAGCGCGGGCGCGGCGAACGCCGCCGCAAGAAGCGCGGCGACAGCGATGGCTTTCTTCATCGGAGACTCCCTGTTTTTGATCTGCTGCGCATGATGGGCGCACGTATCGAGCGTAATTTACTGAAATGCGGTTCGCAATCGTCCAGCGGGCGCCGGCAGCAGGGCCGCGCGGCCGGGCAGGCCGTCCGGGATCGCGCTTGCGCCGGTTGGGCTTTGCGATTAGATCGTCCCTCGCCGGTTAGGGGTATAGCTCAGTTGGTAGAGCATCGGTCTCCAAAACCGAGGGTCGGGGGTTCGAGTCCCTCTGCCCCTGCCAGGCGTGCGCGGTCCGACAAGGGGGCCCGGGGGTGAAAATCACGCTCGATGTCACGGACCTCGTCTCCCGCGGGGAGTTGACGCCCGCCGAAGCTGAACGGCTCAAGAAGCTCGCCGCCGGGGAGACCGGCTCGCTCGGCGCCAATATTCTCATCGCCTTCGGCATCGCCGTCGTTTCGCTGGGCATCGGCGCGATCGTGCCGAGCGCGATGACCGCAATCCTCCTCGGGGCGCTGCTGTTCGGGCTCGGCCTTGCCATCGTGCTGACGGCGGCGAGGGCGTGGTGGTTGCTGGGCCAGATCTGCCTTGTGCTGGGAGCGCTCGCGCTCGCCGGCGGAATCGTCGCGCAGTGGGATTCGCTCTACGTGGCCTACGCCGTCGTTGCGGGGCTCGCGATTGCCGCCGGCGTCGCCCGCTCGGGGCTTCTTGCGGCGATTGCCGTGCTGGCGCTCGCAAGCTGCCTCGGTGCCGATACCGACTACACGCACGCCCGCTACGCGCTCTCGGTTCCCGAGCCGGCGATCAGCGTCGTCGCCTTTTCGCTGCTGGCGCTCGGGCTCTATCTGGTTTCGAAGCGCGTTCCTCCCGAATATGAGCGGGTTGCCATCATCGGCTCGCGCACGGCGGTGATCATCGTCAACGTCGCCTTCCTCGTCGGGTCGCTCTGGGGCGACACCCGGGCGCAGCTCAGCGATACGGTCTTCGTCATCGGCTGGGCGGTGGCAATCCTCGGCACGGGCGCCTGGGCGATCTGGGCCAACCGGCGCTGGGTCGTGAACGTTGCGGCCATCTTCGGCGCACTCCATTTCTATACCCAGTGGTTCGAACACCTCGGCGCATCCGCGCTGACGGTGCTGCTTGGCGGCCTCCTGATGCTCGCTTTCGGCTTCGTCCTCTGGACGCTCAACCAGCGCTGGAAGGGGAGGGCCGGTGCGCCGCCTCCCCTCACTGCTGCGCGCGCCGGTCCCTGATCGGCGCGCCCCGTCAGGTCCGGCCCGCTTCGGCCGGCCGTGTCGACAGAGCCTTCGTCAGCCCGTCCGAGAAGCCTTCGATCCCGAGATCGATCGCCGTCCTCAGGATGACCAGCAGGATCAGCGGGACCACCGTCGCGCCGGCGAGGATGACAAAGAAGCCTCCTGCGATAATCGCAAACTGCATCACGACGATCCTCAGATAGAAGCCGACGACGGCCGGTTCGAGCGACCGCCCGTCACGATGATCGAGAATGGCGATGAGGCCGCGCACGACGAACAGCCCCGCCAGCGGCAGCCAGAGTCCGCGTTGAAAGAGCAGCGACGGAAAGAGGTCGAGAAGTCCCGGTTCCGGCGCGTGGCTCCCCATGTCGCGGAAGCCGAGCAGGAAGAAAAGATGCACGAGCATGAAAACGCCGGCATGCGCCGCGATGAAGAGCCCGATCCCGATGCCGGGCCGAACCCCTTGGCCGTTCGATACCTTGATGTCGATGGCATCCTGCCGCGCGATGCTGACGGCGACGCAGATCCACAGGCCGATGACGGCGGTCTCGAACCAGAACAGCATCAGCAGCGTGAATGGGTCCCAGCCGGCGAAGAGGACGCCGGCAAGCGGGATGAGATTGGCACCCGCGATGAGCGTCGCGTCGCGGGTGAGAAGGCGCTCCATTTTCCGCCGGCGAAACCGTCAGGCTTCGGCGTCGGCCGAGCGGGCCGCCGGCTCGGGCAGATCCATCCCCTCGAGGCGCTCGAGCAGCGCGCTGATCTTTTCGACGTTGTCGATGTGCCGCTGCTCCATCGAGAAGTTGAGGGTGACGTATTCGCGGCCCGGACAGAAGGTGCAGATGTTCTGCGCCGGATGCCACGCACCGCAGTAGATCGGCTCCATGATGCCCTCGGTCAGCGGTCCGTAGGGATGGTGCGGCGGGACCAGCGTCAGGGCGATGTCTATGCCGAGGTTGAAGCGCCAGAAGCGCCGGCCGGGCAGGGCGTTCCACATCCGGTGGATGCCGCGCAGCGTCCGCACCATGACCCCCATGAGGGTCAGGAACTTCGTAAGGTCCTGTGCCTCGACCCTCGCGACCGTGTCGTCGACGTGCCGGACAAAGACCAGGAAGTCGTCGTCCACGCGGAATTTGGTCTGCAGCGCGCGGAAGCGCAGGTAGCCGTCCTCGAGCTCGTTTCGCGCATTGTCGCCGAGCAGCGTGTACGTGGCGCCGATGGCGCGCTTCTGGATGTGCTTGTCCGGCCCTTCGCCGTTGAGCGCATAGGTGACGAGGGCAAAGTACAGCGAGCGTTGGCGGACCCCCAGGCGGTTGGCGAGCCGGCGCAGCCTGTGCCGCTTGATTGCCAGCGTCCTGAACCCCCAGGGCCGCTCGGGCGGCGCGAGGAGGTTGGCGGTGATGATATAGCTCCAGGCCATGAACTGGGCGCGCAGGAAGCTGCCGATGCGCGTGAGCGGCGCCACCTTCTCGATCTTGTCGAGCCGCATGTTGCGCGCGGCCGATTGCCCGCGGGTCAGGAGCGCCGAATCGGCGCCCTCGAGCAGCGAATGGCTCGCCCGCACCTGGACGATCGAGGCCCGCCCCTCGGCATCGGGACCGCCGCGGAGCACTGCGGCCTGAACGCGGAAGAGCGGCAGGCCGGGCCGCTGGAAGATGTCGGCCGAGCGGCCGATCCACTTGTCCGGATAACCCTCGAAGCTGTCGACGACCTCGAGCCGCGTGATCTCGTCGACGACCTGGCGGGGCAGCGGATGTCCTGGCTGCGCGCCGGCATAGCCCTGCGTAAGCTGCGGGGCGAGCCCGACCATCCGTGAGACGATCTCGGCAAGCGTCTCAGCGTCGAAGCTCTTCGTCGAGAAGGCCGTGAAGAACACGGCGTCCTGCGCCTCAAACAGGAACCACTGAAGATCGGTGAAGAGCGCCAGCGGATCGCGGGAGACCGCGGCGTGAGCGGACCGCAGCGCCAGTTCCTGTTCGGCCGGGATGCCCGACGGCGAGAAGCCCTTCATCCTGCTACTCCCCTCGCCCCTGCACCGCACCGGCGACGATAGGGCCGCCCCATGAGCCGGTCAACAAGGCGGATTTGACCTGCCGGACGCCATCGCGGCATGACACGGTGCCGGCCGGGGCCGCGCGGCGCCGCAAGAACCCCCTTGCAATCGCTGTGCCAACTCATTAGATACGCACTCCTCAGCCGCCGAGGCGACTCGCGCGGCTCTTGTTTATGGGCTCAATAGCCCGCCGGAAAGTGAGACCGATGGCTGGCGCCAACCCCCTGAAATTCTTTCAAGAAGTGCGCCAGGAAGCCGGCAAGATCACCTGGCCTACGCGCAACGAGACCCTGATTTCGACAGTCATGGTCCTCGTGATGGTGGTTCTCGCGAGCCTGTTCTTCCTCGCCGCCGACCAGCTCATTTCCTGGTTCGTGAAGCTGATGCTGTCCATCCGCGCCTGAGCGGACGGTTAGAAATCGGAGAGACGTCCCCGGCATGGCCAAACGCTGGTACATCGTTCAGGCTTATTCGAACTTCGAGCGCAAGGTCGCAGACGCGATCCGCGAGAAGGTCGCCCAGCAGAAGCTCGACCATCTGTTCGAGGACGTGATCGTGCCGACCGAGAAGGTCGTCGAGATGCGCCGCGGCCGCAAGGTGGACGCCGAGCGCAAGTTCTTCCCGGGTTACGTGCTGGTGAAGATGGAAATGACCGATCAGGCGTTCCACCTCATCAAGAACACGCCCAAGGTCACCGGCTTCCTCGGCTCGGGCGACAAGCCCATGCCGATCTCGGAAAAGGAAGCCATGTCGATCCTGCAGCAGGTGCAGGAAGGCGTCGAGCATCCCAAGCCCTCTGTCTCCTTCGAGGTGGGCGAGCAGGTGCGCGTCGCCGACGGGCCGTTCGCGAGTTTTTCCGGCGTCGTCGAGGAAGTCGACGAGGAGCGGGCACGGCTCAAGGTCGAGGTTTCGATTTTCGGGCGGCCGACACCGGTCGAGCTCGAATACGGTCAGGTCGAGAAGGTCTGACCCCAAACCTGTGGGAGAAGT
>CAYRNE010000109.1:0-8294 GCA_964425245.1 uncultured Devosia sp. | reverse complement strand
TGCGCGGCTTCGAGTACGGCCAGCAGGTCTACGAGGCCGGGTTCCTCAACGAGGGCTTCGCGGCGGCGACGTTCAACGACGGCGTGCGGATGGTCGCGACCGGCGAGGGTGCGCACTATCCGATGCTGACCTTCGCGATCGGCGGCATCGCCCAGGATTATCCCGAGAACCTTCAGGATGTCGGCTTCTTCGCCATTCCGGGCCCCGAGGCGGAGCCCAATGGCGTGACCGTCTGGATGCCGGCAGCGGTCTACATCCCGAAGACCACCGAGCACCTCGAGGAAGCCAAGCGCTTCGTCGCCTTCATTGCCAGCACCAAGGGCTGCGATGCCCGCACCGCGGCGAACGGGGCCACCGGTCCCTATGTCATCAAGGGCTGCGAACTGCCCGCCGACGTGCCGCCCGCCGTCGCCGACCTCCAGACCTACTTCAACCCGGTTGGAACGACCGCTCCCGCGCTCGAATTCGTTTCGCCCGTCAAGGGCCCGGCGCTCGAGCAGATCACGGTCGAAGTAGGCTCGGGCATCCGCCCGGCAGCCGACGCCGCGGCGCTCTACGACGAGGACGTCCGCAAGCAGGCTCAGCAGCTCGGTCTGGGCTGGGAATAGTCGCGTCGGAGGCTTAATCTGAAGCGGGCCCGGCTCCGTGAGGGGCCGGGCCGGCCCGTTGAAGGGACGGTCCGAATGGCGGTTGCCACGGCAGATGCATCGGCAGCGCGGGAGGCCTATGAGCGGCGCTACCGTCGCTCCTCACCCTATCCCACCTGGTTCTACCTGCCGGCAGCGATCGTCTTCACCATCCTCTTTCTCGTGCCGACCGGCGCATCGCTCTTTTTCTCGCTGACGCGCTGGACGCTCTTCGATTTCGAGATCATCGGCTTCGACAATTTCGCGCAGTTCTTCCGCGAGCCGTTTCTGTTCCAGGGGCTCGTGAACACCATGATCTACGGCTTCGTCACCTCCGGGCTGAAGGTCGTGCTCGGGCTCCTGGCGGCGGTGCTTCTCACCTCGGAAATCTTTGCGCGCGGCTACCTCCGCTCGGTGATCTTCTTCCCCACGCTCGTGTCCACCGTCGGCGTCGGCATAACCTTCACGGTGCTGATGCATCCGACGCAGGGCGCGATCAACGAGATGCTGGCGCTCTTCGGCATCAAGGGACCGGGCTGGATTACCGATCCCCGTTTCGCGCTGCTCTCGGTCGCCCTTGTCGACGTCTGGAAGGGCGTGGGGCTTGCGACGGTCATTTACATGGCCGGCCTCGCCTCCATCCCGCGCGATCTCTATGAGGCATCGACCATCGACGGCGCGAACGACTGGCAGAACTTCTGGAACGTCACGCTGCCGCTCGTGAAACCGGCGACAGTCACGGTCGTCATCCTGTCGCTGATCGGCGGCCTGCGCTCGTTCGATCTTATCTGGTCGATGACGCGCGGCGGCCCGGGCTTCACCTCCGACGTCATCGCGTCCGTCATCTACAAGCAGTACCAGGCCGGCTTCTACGGCCTCTCGACCGCCGGCAACGTCGTTCTCATCGTGCTCGTCGCGGCGATTATCGTTCCGCTGTCATGGTGGCTGAACCGCAGGAAGGTCGAGCTATGACCAGTGCGCGGCGCTACTGGGTCGGCGGCGCGGCGATCGTCGTCTCCTTCTTCATCTTCATCGTCCCCTTCATCTTTATTTTTCTTATGGCGATGAAGGACCGGCGCGAGTCCGGCAGGCGCGAGTTCTCCTTGCCCGAGAACGGCTTCCACCTGTGGGACAATATCGTCGCGGTCATCCAGACCCGCGATTACATGCTGGTCACCGCCTTCATCAACTCGACCATACTCACGGTGACCAGTGTCGCCTTGCTTGTCATCTTCGGCGCCATGGTCGGCTACGTCGTGCAACGGCGAAAGACGATCTGGACCCCCATCGTCAATTTCATGGTGCTCGCGGGACTGATCATCCCGCCCGCCGTCGTTCCGACCATCTGGGTCATGCAGGGGCTGAGCCTCTTCAAGACCATGCACGGCATGATCCTGATCGAGGTAGCCTACGGGCTGAGTTTCACCGTGTTGCTGTTTCAGGCATTTTTCGCGACGATCCCGCGCGAGCTCGATGAGGCCGCCATCATGGACGGCGCCGGGCCGGTGCGCGTCTTCTTCCAGATCATGCTGCCGCTGCTGCGGCCGGTGGTGGTCACGGTGATCGTCGTGCAGTCGGTCGCGATCTTCAACGATTTCACCAACCCGCTCTACTACCTTCCGGGCCGCGAGAACGTGACCGTGCAGCTGACGCTGTACAATTTCCAGAGCCAGTTCAACACGCAGTTCAACCTGCTCTTCACCAATATCCTGCTCATCACCATCCCGCCGCTGATCGTCTTCCTGTTCTTCAACCGGCAGATCGTCGCCGGGCTGACCGCGGGAGCGGTAAAGGGCTAGGCGCCCGATGGCGCGCCGGCGCCGCCGTGCCATCCCGGTCGAGTTCACGGAAGGCTGCTTCAGGCTCCGGTTGCGCGGAACGGCGCAATCGTGCCACGCGTTCTAGACGGCCGCCCGGGTCTGGAGACGGAGACCGAGACCGAGATGCAGGACGTCCTGATCTTCGCCGTCGTCGGGTTCCTTGCCCAGTTGGTCGATGGCGCGCTGGGCATGGCCTTCGGGGTGATCACCACCTCCTCGCTCCTCGCGTTCGGGCTGCCGCCGGCGACGGCGAGCGCCGTGACCCATGTCGCGGAAATATTCACCACTGCGGCCTCCGGCACCTCACACGTCATCCACCGAAATATCGACTGGCGCCTCGTGCTTCGCCTCGCGCCCGCCGGCATGCTGGGCGGCGTCATCGGCGCCTACCTCCTCTCGAACCTCGACGGCGAGGCCATCGCGCCCTTCGTCTCGCTCTATCTGGTGGGCATCGGCATCTACATCATCTTCAAGGCGTTCCGACCGATGTTCCCGCGCAGCGTCAACGACAGGCTCATCCCCGTGATCGGCGTCAGCGGCGGCACGCTCGACGCCATGGGCGGCGGCGGCTGGGGCTCGATCGTCACGACCTCGCTGATCGGCCGCGGTCACGATCCCAAGAAGGTGATCGGCTCGACCAGCCTCACCGAGTTGCTGGTCACCCTCACCGTGTCGCTCACCTTCATCCTGACGCTCGGCTGGAGCAATCTCGGGGCCGCCGCCGGGCTGATCCTCGGCGGCGTCATTGCCGCGCCCTTCGGCGCCATGATCGTCAGGAAGGTGCCGGTGAAGCCGCTGATGATCGCCGTCGCGCTGGTCATCATCGCGACCTCGGTCTATCGCTTCCTTCTCTGATCGGCGCTGCTGCGGCGCTGTTGCGTTCCGCCGCCGTGCCTGCCCGCCTCAGGCGAGCCTTGCGAGCCACGCCTCGACGGCGTCGCCGCTGCTCATTTCGGGCTGTACGATGCGGTCGACCATGAAGGTGGGAGAAACGTGGATGCCGTTTTGCCGCGCATAGCGGGCGTGCCAGCGCACCTCGCGGTCGATCCCGACGATCGAGAAGGCCTCCATGAGTTCGAGGCCGCTATGGGCTTCGATGCGGCGGATGATGTCGTTCGGCGTCGCGTCGCGATTGGGCCCCGTTGCGTGGTGCTCGAACTCGAACTCCTCGCGATGCGTATAGACGGCGGCCATCGCGGCCTTCGCCGCCTCCTTGCCTGCCGGCAGCGTCGAGGCCGCGATGATGCTGCGCACGACGACCGGCGAGAACATGTGCCAGGGCTGCGAGTGGAGCCTTATGCTGAGCGTGATCCGGTCCTCGCCGGCTCTCGACAGCAGGTCGTCGAGCTTGCCGAAGGTACGCGCCGAGTAGGGGCAGGTCGGCTCGAGAAATACCTCGAACTCCCTCGGCCCATGGCCCCAGACCAGCGGGTCGGCCCGCCATTCGTTCTGCGTCACGTCTCACCTCGTTTGGCTGGCCGCCCGGGCCGTGCCGTGGGCGGCCGTCGTTCTCTCTATTGCGGCTGTTGGGACCCCGCGCGGGGGGAATGCCTCCGCCGCCGCCCGGAGCGTCGGACAGGCGGCGGGGAAGGTCAACCGCGGGCCGGCCGAACGCTCGACCGCCAACGGGGTGGCGGGGTTTCCGTGGTGCCATCGATGGCCGGAAATCCCCGCCGTTCTACCCCCTCCCTGAGGAACTGGGGATAGGGGGCGGCGCGGAGCGAAAAGCGCCCGCGCCTTGCCCGGTCGATCCGGCTCAGGCGAACAGGCCGCGCGCCCAGGCGAAGACGCCGTTGCCGCTGGCATAGCGGCGCAGCCGCGCCGCGAGCCCGCGCCCGGTCATCGAGCCCATGTAGTGGCAGTCGCAGAGCAGGTGGTGGGCGTCCTCGTCGCTCATTTCGAAATAGTCCATGGCGTCGCCGAGCGTCTCACCCTTGAGCCCGTCGGCGCGCAACTTCTCGTCGCTGTAGGCGAGGGCGAGCGGGCTGCCCGCGGCGCGATAGGCCCGGCGCTCGGCGGCGGGCATGTATTCGATGCGGTAGAGCGCCTGCAGCGGACCGGCCTCACGCTCGAGCAGTTCCGCCCAGCGCTCGATGCGCTCCTTGCGGGTGAGCGGCGCGGCAACGGTCACGTGGTCGAGTATGGTCGCGGCCTCGCGCAGCTGTTCGGGAGATTGGTGCTTCATCTTCTGGTCTCCTCGGGTTGGCGCGAGCAAGCGCTCCGGCTTGGGAGCGGTCCTGCCTGACCCGTGAGACTGACGCTGAAGTCCGCGCGGGGGCGGCGAACCGGCCCCTTGCCTTGCGGCGCTTACTCGGTCACGGATCGTGCGTCCGCAAAGAGGACCAAACCATGGCGAGCCGCGAAGATGTGATGGAAGGGGCGGCCGCGCTGGCCGATGCCGGCATGCGCCGGCGGCTGCCGCTGATCGATGCCGCGCGCGGCATCGCGATCCTCGCGATGGTGGTCTATCATATCGCCTGGGATCTCTTCGTTCTCGGCTTTGTCGCGCTCGACATCACCAACGAGCCCGGCTGGGTCGCCTTCCAGCGTTCGATCGTTTCGGCCTTTCTGCTGCTCGTGGGGGTGAGCCTCGTTCTGGCGCACGGCGATGGCATCCGCTGGCGGCCGTTCTGGCGGCGCTTCGCGATCATCGTCGGTGCGGCGCTGCTGACCACCGCGGGCACCTTTGTCGTCTTCCCAGCCTACTTCGTCTATTTCGGCATCCTCCACGCCATCGCGCTCTTCTCGCTTGTCGGCCTCGCCTTCGTACGCGTGCCGCTCTGGGCGGTTCTGCTCGGCATCGCGGTGGTCATGCTGCCGCCCGCGTTCTTTACCGATCCGGCGATGAGCGCCAAGCCGCTGAGCTGGATCGGGTTCTGGCCCTATCCGCCGATGACGACCGACATCGTGCCGGTTTTCCCGTGGTTCGGGCTGGTCCTGATCGGCATTCTGCTCACGCGCGGCCTGAGGCGGACGCGCGCCTGGGCCGTGCTGGAGAGGCCGCGGCCGGCCGGGCCCGCCGTGCGCGGGTTCGCTTTCCTCGGCCGCTGGAGCCTTCTCATCTATCTGCTGCACCAGCCGCTGCTCTATGGCGGGCTGTCGCTGATCGCGCCCAAAGGGCCCGATCCGGTCGCCTTCGCGCGAAGCTGCGAGCAAACCTGCGTCGGGGGCGGCAACGATGCACCCTATTGCTCGCGCTATTGCCTCTGCGCGCTCGAAGAGGTGGAGAGGCTGAGCCTCTGGGACGAGATCGCGAGCGATCCGCAGGGGCAGGCCGTGACGGAGATGCGCCGGCTCTGTACCGACGCCGCAAGGTAACGCCGCCGCCGCGAAAAGGTCACAATACGCGCCGCCGACCGGGGGGAACCCGCCCTTGCTCGTTGCGTTCTCGACAGCAACGCCAACGCAACCGAAGGGTTGGAACATGCGTAAGATTCTCATGATCGGCGTGGCGCTTGCCGCGCTTTCGGCTGCGGTCCCCGCCCAGGCGGACGACAAGGGCCTCATCGTCGGCGGCACGGCCGGCGCCTGGACCGGCGGCACCATCGGCTTCTTCCTCGGCGGCCCGATTGGCGCCGTCATCGGCGGCTGGACGGGCGCGGCGATCGGCGCGAGCGTCCTCTCCGACCGCGACTTCGATTATATCCGCGCGCATGGCGGACCGGACATCTATGTCGACGCCGACCTCGACGTCGGCATGGTGGTCGGCCCGGACATCCGCATTCGCGCCATCGATGGTGATGACCGCTACGGCTACTTCCGTTCGGACGGCCGCATCTACGTGGTCGACCTCGACAGCCGCGAGATCGTCGAAATTCGCCTCGGCTGAGACGCCTCGAGGCGATGACGCCGGCGGATCGCCCTCAGTCGCCGGCCTTCAGAACCGCCCGGGCTCCCCGCCGGGCGGTTCGCCTTTTCTATCCCCAACCCCTGCGCTAGCATCGTCCGCGATCCGAATCCGGCGAGCGAAGGAACAACGATGAGCGAGGGCGGCATGGGGCCAGCAGCACCGGACGAGGCGCGTTCCTGGCTGCGGTTCGACTGGTTTCCCTCTGGCCACGTGCTGGTGCCCCAGG
This sequence comes from uncultured Devosia sp., assembly GCA_964425245.1. Classification (GTDB taxonomy): domain Bacteria; phylum Pseudomonadota; class Alphaproteobacteria; order Rhizobiales; family Devosiaceae; genus Devosia_A. Next base: position 1,772 of record CAYRNE010000109.1, on the reverse strand, counting down.
GCGGCAAGCTCGGCAAGCTCTTCGTCCTCAGGCAAGGCGAGGTGGAGATCGAGCGGGATGGCGTCTTCATCGCCTCGACGAGCCAGCCCGGCGCCATCTTCGGAGAGATGTCGCTGTTGCTCGACATCCCCCACAGTGCAACTGCGCGTGCGGTTACCGACATCGAGGTTTTCGTTATCGAGGATGCGCTGCGCGTGCTGGAAGCCAACCCGGCATGGGCATTGCAGATCGCCCGGCTGCTGGCGCAGCGCGTGAACATGACGACGAGGCTCCTCGCCGAGCTGCAGGCCGGGGACGGCCGGCCGGCCGAGCGGCTCGTCCTGCCCGAGAACGTCTTTTCGCAATGGGCCGATCCGCAGGTGTGACGGCAATGACGCAAAAGCCCAGGCTCGAGATCACTTATTGCACGCAGTGCAACTGGCTGTTGCGCGCGGCGTGGATGGCGCAGGAGGTGCTCTCGACCTTCAGCGTTGAAATGGGTGCGGTGGCGCTGATCCCCGGCACCGGCGGCGTTTTCGAGATCAGGCTCGACGGCGAACTGATCTGGGAGCGCCGGCGCGACCGCGGCTTTCCGGACGTGAGGCAGCTCAAGCAGATGGTGCGCGACCGCATCGACCCCGGCCGCGACCTCGGCCACATCGATCGGCCGCACGGCCCCTCGGCCGCCCACGTCCGGGAAAAGTGACGATCAGTCGCCCATTCACAAGCCGAACCGGGCTGGTCTAAGCTTGATCCAACCGGCGCCGCATCGGGAAAGGGGCGCCGTTTGTTCACCGGGGAGACACGCCAGAAATGAAGTCACTGCTTTCCGCCCTCGCCGCCGCGGCGGCGCTTGCCATTGCCGCCCCCGCCCTGTCGCAGGACCTGCCCGACCTCCGAGGCCGCACCATCAAGGCGGTGACCGAGAACGCCTACTTTCCGCTGAACTTCGAGGATGCGGCGACCGGCGAGGGAATTGGGCTCGAATACGACGTTTTCAACGAGATCGCGAGGCGCCTCAACGCTCAGGTCGAATGGAACCTCATGGGCTGGGACACCATGATCGAGGCCGTGCGGCAGGGCCAGTTCGACGTCGGCATGGACGGCATCACGATCAACGAGGAACGCGAGGAGGTCATCGACTTCTCCGAGCCCTATATCGTCATGGACCAGTTCATGCTGGTCAGGGCGGACGAGGAGCGGGTCTCCGGCCCCGAAAGCTTCACGCCCGAATCGGGCTTGCTCATTGGTTCCCAGACGGGGACGACGAGCTTTTATACGGCGATCTACGATTTCCTCGGCACCGCGGAAGACGATCAGCGGGTCAAGCAGTTCGACACCTTCGGCGGTGCGATCGCCGCGCTCAAGGCTGGCGACGTCGACATGGTGCTGGTCGATCAGGCGGCCTCCGCGGGCTATCAGGGCGCCGATCCCGGCGCCTTCAAGACCGTCGGCGATCCGGTCAAGACCGAGCCCTTCGGCTTCATCCTCACGCCGGGTTCGGACCTCGTGGAGCCCGTCAACGCCGCGCTCGCCTCCATGCGCGAGGACGGCACCATCGGCGCCCTCATCACCAAGTGGTTCTTCGAATACAACCAGTAAGGTTCCGTCCGGTGCGGCGCGCGAGTGCCGCGCCGCCCCTCCCATGGCATTTCCCCCTTTCAGAAATCGGCCGAGCCCGGATTTTCCGCTCTGGCTCCTCGCCCTGCTGCTCCTGGGCGTCCTCGTCCTTTGGCTCATCGTCAATGACGCGAATTACGCCGAGATCATCCTCGTTCTAAGCCGCGGCATCG
>CAYRNE010000108.1:4643-8304 GCA_964425245.1 uncultured Devosia sp. | reverse complement strand
CACGTGCCCTACGGCGTCTGCGGCCAGATCATTCCGTGGAACTTTCCGCTCCTGATGCTGGCCTGGAAGATCGCGCCGGCGATTGCGGCCGGCAACACGGTGGTGCTGAAGCCTGCCGAGTTCACCTCGCTCACCGCGCTGCTCTTCGCCGAGATCGTGCAAAAGGCCGGGCTGCCGTCGGGCGTCGTCAACATCGTCACCGGCATGGGCGACACCGGCGCGGCCATCGTCAACCACCCGGACATCGACAAGATCGCTTTCACCGGTTCGACCGAGGTGGGCAAGATCATCAGGACGGCGACCGCCGGCACCGGCAAGGGGTTGAGCCTCGAACTCGGCGGCAAGTCGCCCTACGTCGTCTTCGAGGGCTCCGACCTCGACAGCGCGGTCGAGGGGCTGGTCGACGCCATCTGGTTCAACCAGGGCCAGGTCTGCTGCGCCGGCTCGCGTCTCCTCGTCCAGGAGTCGATCGAGGAAAAGTTCATCAGGAAGCTCAAGCGCCGGATGAGCAAGCTCCGCGTCGGCGATCCGCTCGACAAGGCGGTGGATATCGGCGCGCTGGTCGCCCCCATTCAGGTGGCGCGCGTCCGCGATCTCGTGAAAAAGGGAGCCGAGGAAGGCGGGCAGGTCTACGAGCCCGATATCGACCTGCCCAAAGGCGGCGGTTGCTTTCTAAGGCCCACCCTGATCACCAATGTCTCGCCGAGCCACACTGTGGTGACCGAGGAAATCTTCGGGCCGGTGCTCGTCGCCATGAGCTTCCGCACCCACGAGGAGGCGGTGGCGCTCGCCAACAACACGCGTTACGGCCTTGCCGCGACGATCTGGAGCGAGGACATCAATGTCGCGCTCGACATCGCGCCGAAGATCAAGGCGGGCGTCGTCTGGATCAACGGCACCAACAACTTCGACGCGGCGGTCGGTTTCGGCGGCTACAAGGAATCGGGCTTCGGCCGCGAGGGCGGCCGCGAAGGCATGAGCGTCTATTTGAAGCGCGCCTGGGAGAAGACGCTGAAGCCCGCGCCCGCACCGAAGACCATCGCCGCGCCCGCCAGCCCGCTCGATCTGCCCGAAGGCATCGACCGTACTGCCAAGATGTACATCGGCGGCAAGCAGGCGCGGCCGGACAGCGGTTACTCGCGCCCGGTTTACGGCCCCGACGGCGCGATCGTCGGCGAAGTGGGCGACGGCAACCGCAAGGATATCCGCAACGCGGTCGAGGCGGCGCGCGCCGCCGCGCCGGGCTGGGGCGGGGCGCACGCGCACCTCCGCGCCCAGATCCTCTTCTATCTCGCCGAGAACCTCGACTACCGCCGCGCCGAGTTCGCCGAACGCATCCGTGCGCAGACGGGCGAGAGCCGAGCCTCGGCCGAAAGGGAAGTGGCGCTCAGCGTCGAGCGGCTCTTCGCCTTCGGCGGCTGGGCCGACAAGTACGACGGCGCGGTCCACAATCCGCCGCTGCGCGCCGTGGCCGTCGCCATGGTCGAGCCGCTCGGCACCATGGCGATTCTCGCGCCGCCCTCGCGCCCGCTGCTCGGCTCCATCGCGCTGCTCGCGCCCGCCATCGCCATGGGCAACGCCGTGGTGCTCGTGCCGTCCGAAACGGCGCCGCTCTCGATGACCGATTTCTATCAGGTGCTGGAGACCTCGGACGTGCCGAACGGCGTCATCAACATCGTGACCGGCGGCACCGCGACGCTCGCGAAGACGCTCGCCGAGCACGACGGCGTCGACGCCATCTGGGCCGCGGCCGACGCGGAAGTTTCGACGATGGTCGAGAAGGCCTCGGTGGGCAACCTGAAGCAGACCTGGACGACGCGCGGCCTCTACTACGATCTCGCGGACCGCGAGAAGTTCGAGGGCAGCTATCTCCTCGGGCGCGCGACCCAGGTGAAGAACATCTGGGTGCCTTACGGGGCGTGACGCACCCGTTCTTCACGATCGGCCATTCCACCCGGACAATCGAGGAGTTCGCCGATCTGTTGCGGACCGCCGGTGCGCGCTTCGTGGCCGATGTGCGGACGGTGCCCCGCTCGCGCACCAATCCGCAGTACAACCGCGAGACGCTGCCCGTTTCGCTCGCCGCGTTTCAGATCGGCTACGAGCATGTCGCCGGGCTCGGCGGCCTGCGCGGCAAACAGAAAGGGATCGGCGAGTCGCCCAATGGTTTCTGGGAGAATGCGAGTTTCCGGAACTACGCGGACTACGCCCTGACGCCGGCTTTCCGCACCGGGCTCGACAGGCTGATCGCGCTTGGCGCCGAACAGCCGACGGGCGTCATGTGCGCCGAGGCGGTCTGGTGGCGCTGTCACCGCCGCATCATCGCCGACTACCTCCTCTGGCGCGGCTATGAGGTCTTCCACATCCTTGCTGCCGACAACATCAAGCCGGCGGAGATGAACCCCGCCGCCCGGCCCTCCGCCGATGGCCTGATCTATCCCGCCGGCTGACGGCCGACTCCCCGTCGATCGGTCCGGCCCGGTGCGCGCGATTGTCGATGCGGCAAGCGGCTGTTCGCCACCGGCTGCGGCGCCCGGTCACTCGGCGCCCGCAATTTCCGGCAATCCGCGACTATTTCCGCCGCCTGCGCGAGTACGCCGCTGCCGCCTGAATCGTCGCGAGCAAAACATCCTTTCAACCCGTTGATACCCTCGTCCCACAGGCGCAGTTATGCCCCGTGAATGCCGGTTTTTCCTCCTCCCCGAGCCGGCAAGACAAGGAGAAGAAGATGAAAATCTCGAAGGCCCTGCTGGCCGCCGGCCTGCTGCAATTGGCGCTTGCCGTTCCGGTTCTCGCGCAATCGGCGCTCGATCAGATCAAGGAGGCGGGTGTCCTGCGCATCGGCACCGAAGGCACCTACGCGCCCTTCACCTATCACGACAGCACCGGCGCGCTTGTCGGCTTCGACGTCGAGATCGGGCGCGAGATCGCCGAACGGCTCGGAGTCGAAGCCGAGTTCGTCGAGGGCCCGTGGGACGGGCTCATCGCCGGCATCGACGCCAACCGCTACGACGTGGTGATCAACCAGGTCGGGATCACCGAGGAGCGGCAGGCGAAGTACGATTTCTCCGACCCCTATATCGCCTCGAAGGCGGCGCTCGTCGTTCGCGGCGACAACACCGAGATCCAGGGCTTTGAGGATCTGGCGGGCAAGCGCGCCGCCCAGACCCTCACCTCCAACTACGGCAAGATGGCCGAGGAGTATGGCGCCGAGCTCGTCGGCACCGAAGGATTCGACCAGTCGATCGCGCTCGTCCTTCAGGGCCGCGCCGATGCGACGATCAACGACAGCCTCTCCTTCTTCGATTTCAAGAAGCAGCAGCCCGACGCCGACGTGAAGATCGTCGCGACCGAGGCGGGTGCCGATTTCTCCGGCGTGCTGCTCGCCAAGGGCAAGCCCGAGCTGGTCGAGGCGATCAACGCGGCGCTCGCCGACATCAAGGCCGACGGCACCTACGCGGAAATCTCCGAGAGGTACTTCGGCGAGGACGTCTCGCAGTAATCCGGCGCCGCTGGACACAACGCATGGATCGGCCGAAGCTCGGCCGGTCCACTGCTGTCATATCCCGACGGAGCCGCCCCGATGCCGCCTTGGCTCTCCCTGATGCTCGAGTCGCTCCCGGCGCTGCTCTGGGCGACCGCGTTCGGCGCCGTCGACCTC
>CAYRNE010000108.1:0-4633 GCA_964425245.1 uncultured Devosia sp. | reverse complement strand
GTTCTCTTCACCGTGCCGCTGACGCTCCTCTCCTTCGTCTTCGGCCTCGCGGTCGGGTTCGCCGTCGCGCTGACGCGGCTCTTCGCGCCGGCCCCGTTCGCGCTCGCCGTGCGCTTCTATGTCTGGATCTTCCGCGGCACGCCGCTGCTGGTGCAGCTCTTCCTCATCTTCTACGGGCTCCCCAGCGTCGGCATCGTGCTCGACGCCTTCCCCGCCGCGCTCATCGGCTTCACGCTCAACGTCGGCGCCTATTCTTCCGAGATCATCCGCGCCGTCCTGCTCTCGGTGCAGAAGGGGCAGTGGGAAGCGGCCTACTCGATCGGCATGACCTGGCGGCAGGCAATGCGGCGCATCATCCTGCCGCAGGCGAGCCGCGTCGCGGTCCCGCCGCTTTCCAATACCTTCATCGCGCTGGTGAAGGACACCTCGCTCGCCGCCGCGATCACCGTGCCCGAGCTGTTCCGCGCCGGCCAGCGCATCGTCGCCACGACCTATGAGCCGCTGATCCTCTACGTCGAGGTCGCCCTGGTCTATCTCGTCGTGAGCTCGGTGCTGTCGGGCCTGCAGGCCCGCCTGGAGCGGCGGCTTTCGCGCTACGGCGGCTTCGTCGGGGCGACGGCATGATCGCGCTCGAAACCATCCGCAAGAGCTTCGATATGCTCGAGGTGCTGAAGGGCGTAAGCCTCAAGGTGCGCGAGGGCGGCGTCACGGCCCTCATCGGCCCTTCCGGCAGCGGCAAGAGTACGCTCCTGCGCTGCGTGAACCTCCTCGAATTGCCGCAATCAGGCCGCGTTACCATCGACGATACCGCGATCGAATTTTCGCCCGGAACGAAGCCGGCGGCGGCGCAGGTTCTGGCGCTGCGGCGAAAGACGGGCATGGTGTTCCAGAACTTCCAGCTCTTCCCCCATCTGACGGCGATCGAGAACGTAATGGAAAGCCTCGTCACCGTGCTCAAATGGCCGCGCGGGAAGGCGCGCATCCGCGCCGGCGAACTGCTCGAAAAGGTCGGCATGTCGCCCAAGGCCGAGGCCTGGCCGGGCAATCTCTCGGGCGGCCAGCAGCAGCGGGTCGCCATCGCCCGCGCCCTCGCGCCCTCGCCGAAGGTCCTCCTCTGCGACGAGCCGACGTCCGCGCTGGATCCCGAGCTCGCGACCGAGGTCGTCGACGTTCTGGCGCGCCTCGCGGCCGAGGGGACGACAATGCTCATGGCGACGCACGATCTTCGTCTCGCCGCGACGATTGCCGGCGAGGTCGTGTTCCTCGACCACGGCGAAATTGCCGAGGAAGGCCCGGCTCGCGAGGTCTTCGGCAACCCCAGGCGCGAGCGGACGAAGCGGTTCCTCGCGAGCCTCAGGGGCGAGACGGCCGAGCGCGGGGCTTGATTGCCTGCCCGGCACCGGGCGAACGAATTGTTCAATAGCGCTCGCCTGGTGTAGGTTCGAGCTGGAGGACCGATATGGCAGAGTTTGATCGCATCACTCGCAATCCGGCCGTTATGGGCGGCAAGCCCTGCATCCGCGGCATGCGGGTTACCGTCGGCATGATTGTGGGCCAGATTGGTGCGGGATCGTCCATCGAGGATGTGCTTCGCGACTATCCATACCTCGAACGCGAAGACGTGCTTCAAGCCTTGCGCTACGCCGCCACTCGGTCTGAGGATCGGGAAATCGAACTCTCAAAGGTATGAGAGTTCTGCTGGACATGAACATGTCGCCTCGGTGGATCGCTGTGCTCGAAGCCGAGGGTCATGAAGTAGTGCACTGGTCCACAATGGGTGATCCCGCCGCCACGGATGAAGAGGTCATGAACGTCGCGAGAGCGGGGGACTTTGTGGTGCTCACCCACGATCTCGACTTCACAACCATTCTTGCAACAAGCAAAGCCAACAAACCGAGCGTCATACAGTTCCGCGGCGCTGACATACGCCCGGAGACTGGACGCGACGCCTTGGTGCGAACCCTTCAGGTGGCGGCATCGGAACTGGAACGGGGAGCGCTGCTGACGCTCGATCAACGGCGGATGCGGGTGCACGTTCTCCCGATAGGGGCAGAGTCATGACCTTCCTCCCGCAGGAAATCATTGCGCGCAAGCGCGACGGCGAGGCGCTGACCGCGGGCGAGATCCAGAACTTCATCGCCGGCCTCGGCGACGGCTCGGTGTCGCATGCCCAGGCCGCGGCCTTCGCCATGGCAGTCTTCTTCCGCGACATGAACATCACCGAGCGTGTGGCGCTCACCGAGGCGATGCGCGATTCCGGCGCGGTGCTGGACTGGTCGGATCTCGACGGACCGGTGGTCGACAAGCACTCGACCGGCGGCGTGGGCGACAATGTCTCGCTGATGCTCGGGCCGATCCTCGCCGCCTGCGGCGCCTGCGTGCCGATGATTTCGGGTCGCGGCCTCGGCCATACCGGCGGCACGCTCGACAAGTTCGACTCCATTCCCGGATACGAGACGCAGCCGGACAAGGCGCTGTTCCGCAAGGTAGTGAAGCAGGCGGGCGTCGCGATCATCGGGCAGACCGCCGACCTCGCGCCGGCGGACAAGACGCTCTACGCCATCCGCGACGTGACCGGCACCGTCGAATCGATCCCGCTGATCACGGCGTCGATCCTATCGAAGAAGCTCGCCGCGGGTCTCGACGCGCTGATCCTCGATGTGAAGACCGGCTCCGGCGCCTTCATGCCGACGCTCGAGAGATCGCGCGCGCTCGCCGAGAGTCTTGTCGCGGTCGCGAACGGCGCGGGGCTAAGGACGGGCGCCCTGATCACCGACATGAACGAGCCGCTGGCCTCCGCGGCAGGCAACGCGGTCGAAGTCCGCAATGCGGTCGACTTCCTAACGGGCAGGCATCAGGACCCGCGGCTGCGCGAAGTCACCCTCGCGCTATGCGCCGCCGCCCTCGATCTCGCGGGCATCGGCGGAGACAGCGCGAAAGCGGTGCAAGAGGCGCTCGATTCCGGCCGCGCGCTCGAACGTTTCGGCCGCATGGTCGCGGGGCTTGGCGGTCCCACCGATTTCGCGGACAACATGGACATGCACCTCGAGCCCGCTCCGATCGTGCGCGACATCATGGCGCCGACGACGGGAACGGTAACCACGATCGACACGCGCGGCATCGGCATGGCCGTCGTCGCGCTCGGCGGCGGGCGGCGGCTGGCGACCGACGCCATCGATCACGCGGTAGGGTTCGACCGGCTTGCCGGGCTTGGCGCCGAAGTCGATCCTGCGACGCCTATTGCCCGCCTTCATGCCCGCAACGAGGCGACCGCGGGAGAAGCGACACGCCGGCTGCTCGCGGCCTATGCGCTCGGCGACGCCGCGCCATCGCATCCGCTCATCGCCGACCGCATCGATCCCCCGGAGGTGAACTGATGCCCCGCGCCATCGTCTGCGTCCTCGACAGCTTCGGCATCGGCGGCGCGCCCGATGCCGCCAGTTACGGCGATGAAGGCGCTGCGACGCTCCAGCACATTGCCGCGAACTACGATCTCTCGCTGCCCAACATGGATTCGCTCGGACTCGGCGCGGCCGCCGAGCTCTCGACCGGCGACGTCCCGCGCGGGCTCACCAACCAGCCCAGCGCGGGGCGCTGGGGCGTCGGCCGAGAGGTCAGCAAGGGCAAGGACACGCCCTCGGGCCACTGGGAGATGGCTGGCGTGCCGGTACCCTTCGAATGGGGGTACTTCCCGCAGACAATCCCGGCCTTTCCCGACGATCTGATCGCCGAGTTCGTCCGGCGCGCCGAGCTTCCCGGCATACTCGCGAACAAGCACGCTTCCGGCGTGCCGGTAATCGAGGAATTCGGCGAGGAACACATCCGCACCGGCAAGCCCATCTGCTACACCTCGATCGACTCGGTTTTCCAGATCGCCGCCCACGAAACCCATTTCGGGCTCGACCGGCTCTATCGCATCTGCGAAATCGCGTTCGAGCTGACCGAGCCGCTGAAGATCGGTCGCGTCATCGCCCGCCCGTTCGTCGGCGAGACTCCCGAGACCTTCAAGCGCACCGGCAACCGCCGCGACTTCGCCATTCCGCCGCCCGAGCCGACGCTGCTCGACCGCGTGAAGGAGGCCGGGCGGCAGGTCTTCGCCATCGGCAAGATTTCCGACATCTATGCGGGCCGCGGCGTGACCCACAAGATCAAGGCCGCCGGCAACATGGTGCTGTTCGATCGCACGCTCGAAGCGCTCGACATGGCGGCGGACGGCGGCTACGTGATGACGAATTTCGTCGATTTCGACCAGGAGTACGGGCACCGGCGCGACGTGCCGGGCTATGCCGAGGCGCTCATGGCCTTCGATCGGCGCCTGCCCGAGCTGATCGGCAAGCTGAGGCCCGACGATCTGCTCGTCCTCACTGCCGACCATGGCAACGACCCGACCTGGCGCGGCACCGACCACACGCGCGAGCAGGTGCCGATCCTCTGCTTTTCCCCGCGCCTGTCGCCCGGAACGATTGGACTCAGGACGACCTTCGCGGATATTGGAGAAAGCGTCGCCCATTGGCTCGGCCTCGCGCCGGGCCGCCACGGGCGCTCCTTTCTCTGAGTCGCGCCGCGGGTGATTTCATGCAGAACGTTACGGTCATCTCCCACCCGCTGATCCAGCACACGCTGACGATCATGC
>CAYRNE010000107.1:0-8386 GCA_964425245.1 uncultured Devosia sp. | reverse complement strand
GAGGCGTTGGCGAGGATCGTCGCCGTATAGGCGATGGTCGCGAGTGCGTGCGGCTGGCCGCCGAACCTCGCCTGGTATTCCGGCAGCAAGGCCTGATAGCCCGCGTCATCGACGGCGGGATAGATCGCCCCGGCAAGGTAGGGCGTGCTGGCGATGCTGGCATCGCCGTTCCAGTCCGCCGACCCGATGATCTGCACGGTTCCGGCAGGAATGCCCGCCTCCTCGAACAGCACGCCGAAGCTCGGCGCCGTGGCGCGGTCCGGGAGGAAGAGAACGTCGATCTGCCGCTGCTGCAGCAGCGGCACGATTTGCGTGACGATGCTGCGTGCCTCGGCTTCCGAGGAGAAGGTGTAGACGGCGCGCGCATTGAGCCCGAGGTCGGCCATCGCCTGGCGGAAGGCGCCCTCCTGGATCGCGCCGAAATCCGTCTTGGGGAAGATGCCGGCGAAGGCGCGCTTCCCCTGCCCCTGCGCGTAACGCATTGAGCGCCGCACTTCGGTCTCCGGCAGCACGTTGAGCAGATAGACCCCCGGCGACGCCGCGCCCGAATTGTTGGAAAAGCCGATGACCGGGATGCCGGCCGCCCGTGCAACCGCCCCTGCCGCCGTCACCTGCTCGGCGCGCAGCGGCCCGAGAACGAGGCTCGCGCCTTCCTGCACCGCCTGGCTCGCCGCTTGCGTCGCGCCGGCGGCGGTGTCGCCGGTGTCCTTGAGCACCACGGTGATGTTGTCGGGAATCGTCTCCGTCTTCTCGATGTAGTCGATTGCAAGCTGGGCGGCGTTCGCCATCGACGTGCCGACATTGGCAAGCGCCGGATCGCCCGAAAGCGGCAGCAGCAGCGCGACGCGGACCGGGCCCTTGCCGAAGCTCTGGCCCGCCGCGGGAGGCAGGCCGTCCGGCCCGGGAGTCATGGGACCACTGAATCCGCCGAAGTCGCCGAAACCGCCGGCCGAACAGGCCGCCAGCCCGAGCCCGAGAAGACCGGCGGCGAGGGCTCGCACCAGCGTCGAGCGGTGCCCGCGCGTCGGTGCCCCCGCCGGAAATGCATGCGTCATCAATGTTCCTTCGTGAGGTCCCGCAGAACCGCCACCTGGCCTTCCGGCGCGGCCGGCATTCCGCGCGTCTATACAAAATCGAACCCCCTGCTTAAAGACAAAGGTTCACGAATTGTTAAGCCGAGGACTGGCCAGGCGTGAGCGAACAGGCAGCCGGCGCCGCGCCGGCGCAATACCGCATCGCCGGCACCGTGTTCGAGGCGCCGCCGCTCGCGCCCGGCCTCTACGTCGTCGCCACGCCGATCGGCAACCTTCGCGACATCACCCTTCGCGCCCTGGAAACGCTTGCCGCGGCGACCCTCGTTCTCTGCGAGGACACGCGCACCTCGGCGAAGCTCCTCGACCATTACGGGATCGCGGCACGCCGCTCGCCGCTCCACGAGCACAATGAGCGCGCCCGGCTCGAGCCGATCGTCAGCGAACTTGCCGGCGGCGCGCGCATCGCGCTGATCTCGGATGCGGGCACGCCGCTCGTTTCCGATCCCGGTTTCCCGCTCGTGCGCGCCGCGCAGGAAGCGGGCATTCCCGTCTTCGCCGTACCCGGACCGTCGGCGCTCACCGCGGCGCTCTCCATTGCCGGCCTGCCGACCGACAGCTTCACCTTCGCCGGTTTCCTCCCCGCCAAGCAGGAGGCGCGCGAGAACGCCATCGCCGCCTATGCGATGCGGCGCGAGACCATCGTCTTTTACGAGTCCCCGCGCCGCCTCGTCGCGACTCTCGCCGCCCTCGCGGGCCGGATCGGCGATGACCGGCCGGCGGCGGTGGCGCTCGAACTCACCAAGCGCTTCGAGCGCGTCTATCGCGGCACGCTTTCCGGCCTTCACCGCGACCTTGCCGGAATGAACGAGATCAAGGGCGAGGCGGTGATCCTTGTCGGCGGCGCGGCCGAGCGCGAGGCGATTGCCGAAGCGGAATGGCTCGCTGCGCTGGCGCGTGCGCTCGAATCGCAGCCCCTGCGCACCGCCGTCGATACGGTCAGCCAGGCCTATGGTCTCAAGCGCAAGGAGGTCTACGATGCCGCCCTCCGGCTCAAGGCCGAAAAGCCCTGAGCGGCTTGCCGCGGAGGTCTTTGGCCGGCGCGGCGAATGGGCGGCCGCCTGGTTCCTCAGGCTGAAGGGCTATCGCATTCGCGCGGTCCGCGTGAAAACGCCGGTCGGCGAGATCGACCTCGTCGCCGAGCGCTTCGGCACGACGGTCTTCGTCGAGGTGAAGTCCCGGGCGCATCGCGCCCTCGAGGTCGAGGCGCAGTACGCCGTCGACCGCCGCCGCATCGTCCGCGCCGCGCGCTACTATCTCGGACGCCACCCGCGCCTCGCCGAGCGGCCCCTGCGCTTCGATGTGATTTTCCTTGCGCCCCGGTCATGGCCGCGCCACATCGTCAACGCCTTCGATGCCTCCTGAGGACGAGCCGCCATGCCGCTTAAAGTCGCCGTGCAGATGGACCCCATCGAGTCGATCGAGCCCAGAGGCGATTCGACCTTCGCTATGATGCTCGAGGCGCAGGCGCGCGGACACGCGGTGCATTACTATACGCCGGATACGCTTGCGCTGCGCGGCAATGCGCTCACCGCGAGCGTCGCGCCGGTCACCGTCGAGGATCGCGAAAAGGGCCGGCATTTCGCCCTCGGGGATTTTGTCGAAGCCGACCTCGGTGATTTCGACGTCCTGCTGATGCGGCAGGACCCGCCCTTCGACATGAACTACATCACCATCACGCATCTGCTCGAGCGCATCCATCCGCGCACCTATGTCGTGAACCCGCCCTTCACCGTGCGCAACGCGCCCGAGAAAATCCTCGTCACCGAATTTCCCGAGCTGATGCCGCCGACGCTGATCACCCGCGACCGCGCGCTCATCCAGGCCTTCCGCCGGGAGCACGGCAACATCATCATCAAGCCGCTCTACGGCAATGGCGGCGCGGGCGTGTTCTTCATCGAGGAAGGAAGCCACAATCTCGTCAGCCTGCTCGAACTGTTCGAGCAATCCTTCCGCGAACCCTTCATGGTGCAGCGCTATCTCCCCGAAGTCCGCAAGGGCGACAAGCGCATCATCATCGTCGACGGCGAGCCCGCGGGCGCCATCAACCGCGTGCCGTCGGAAGGAGAATCCCGTTCCAATATGCATGCGGGCGGCCGGCCGGAACTCTCCGAGCTCACCGATCGCGAGCGCGAAATCTGCGCTCTCATCGGACCGCGCCTGCGCGAGCTCGACATGATTTTCGTGGGCATCGACGTGATCGGCGACTACCTCACCGAGATCAACGTCACCTCCCCCACCGGCATCCGCGAAATCAAGCGCTTCGGCGGCCCCGATATCGCGCCCATGATCTGGGACGCGATCGAAAGCCGGCGGGCTTAGGCGCCGCACGTGAAGGCAGGCCGCACGCAGATCAGCACGGCGCGCGGGGTTGCTCTCGTGCGGGCGCTCGAGATGACGCGGCCGGCGGGCGAGCGGGTGGCGGTTGATCCCTACGCGCATCGCTTCGTCAATCCGCTGTCGGTCCAAGGGATGCGGCTCGTGGGAGCGCTGGGGATCAACAAGCTCACCGGTATCGAGGGGATGATCAACTTCGCGATGGCACGCGAGCGCCACATCGGGGATGTGATGGTCCGCGAACTGCGCGATGGTGCCGACCAGATCGTTGTTCTAGGCGCGGGCTTCGATACGCGGGCCTACCGCATGCCGGATGCGGCGCACGTTCCGGTGTTCGAGGTCGACCATCCGGTGACGCAGGCGGCCAAGCGCGAGGCACTGCGCGGTGTTGTCGATCCCCTGCCCGGAAATGTGCATTTCGTCGGCGTCGACTTCGACAATGACGATCTCGGCGAACGGCTGCGCGCGGCGGGATATGACGAGAACAAGCGCACGCTGTTCGTCTGGCAGGGCGTCATCGTCTATCTGACGCGCGAGGGCGCGGACCGCACGCTCGAATTCATCGCGAAGCATTCGGCGCCCGGCAGTGCCGTCGTGTTCGATTCGATGGACAGCGCGGCGATGGCGGGCGGCGCCTCGTGGGGGCTGCGCTTGTTCACCAGCGCCATGGGCGAGAAGATCAGTTTCGGCATCGGGCTCGGCGAGATCGTGCCCTGGCTCGAAAGTCGCGGCTTCGGCGACGTGGATATCTTCGGCCACGAGGCGCTGCAGCGCACCTATCTCGGCCGCCGCCCGATTGCCGCGGGCGTCTATGTCGCGACGGGACGCGTGCGCGGCTGAAGGGCGTTACTCCGCACTGTCCTCGGCGTTGAGCTTGTGCGCGTCCCATTCGGACTGGGGAATAAGGGCGCCGAGCTTGAACATGAAGCTCGCCACACCGTCGAGGCTCGGCGCCGCTTCGCACTCGAATGAAACATTGTACCACTGGCGGCGGCTGCGGAAGGCGCCGCCCATGGCGGTGAGGACCAGACCCGCCTGGATCGGGTCGGCCATCGCGTAGCTCACGAGCGTATCAGGGTCGTATTGCGGCGCCGCGCGCCTTATCTGCTCGAGCGCTTCGATGTTGCAGAGCTGGATCACCCGTTCGCTGTCGGCGAGCGTCCTGAGGTTCCGCCGGACGTTCGCCATTTCGGGCGTATCCAGCAGCCGCGCCGCATAGAGCTTGGTCGCGAAATAGATGCCGCCGACACCGCGCTCCGGTACGCCGGGCGCGGTCGATTCCGCCGGCGCGGGCGCCGCGAGCTCGGGTGGGGCCGTCGGGGCGTCGCCGGCCTCCATCGGGATCAGGTCGACGCTGATCGCCGGCGGCTCGGGCACGACGAAGCTGCGGAGCGGCGTCAGCAGGAACAGCGCGGCGATCAGTGCCGCATGGAGCGCGACCGAGCCGGCAAGGCCCAGCGGCACCTGCCGCAGGACTGCCGCCTCCGGCACCTGCTCCACCACGAACGCCCCGCTCATCGGCGCCACCCTATCGGGCTTTGCGGCGCAATTGCGTTCCCCCCTCGCCTTTTGCCACGCTTCCCGCCATTGTGCGGCGCATGCGTCTCGACTCCTTCCTGCTGTCGCTGTCGACCTTCTTCGCGACCATCGGGCCCGCCGATCTGGTGCTGGTGTTCGCGGCGCTGACCGAGCGCATGACGACGCGCGAGCGCCGCGTGATGGCGCTGCGCGGCACGCTGATCGCGACGGGCATCCTGCTGTTCTTCGCGGTGTTCGGCGAACCGCTGCTGAAGCTGTTCGGCATCACCATCCCGGCGCTCAGGATCGCCGGCGGCGTGCTGCTGCTGCTGATTTCGATCGACATGGTCTTCGCCCGCCATTCGGGCGGCACCGGGACGACGCCCGAGGAAGAGAACGAAGCCATGAAGCGCCCCGACATTTCGGTGTTCCCGCTGGCGACGCCGCTGATCGCCGGCCCCGGTGCCATCAGCGCCATGATCCTGCTCGCGACGCCGGAGGGGCTGTTCACGATCGGCTGGTTCGAAGTGGTGGCGGCGGTGCTCGCCATCCTGGTGTTGTGCTATGCGGCCATGTATGTGGCCATGCCGATCCAGCGGCTGCTGGGCCTCACCGGCCTCGCGGTGGTGAGCCGCGTTGTCGGCGTGCTGCTCGCCGCGCTCGCCATTCAGTTCCTGCTCGACGGAATCTCGACGTCGGGGGTGTTGGGGTAGGCGGAAAACGAGCACCGGCTTGCGCCGGCTCTGCACCGTTCACCTAGCGCGGCACATATTTTCCGCGGTGGAATCGCACGCCTTCCCGCGCGATGTCCCGCGCCATGGCGATGACGCGCTCGACCAGATCGGGGGCGTCGGAGACGAATTCGACCCACACATAATCGCGGTGCGTGGCGCGGTCGTGCGAGAAACGGATGCCGATCGAGGCGCGCTTGCGCACACTCATGTCGCCGGCCTCGAGCAGGCGGCGCAGTTCGGCGATGAGGCGGCTTCCGTCCTCGCGGGTGAGGCACATTTCCATGTCGCGCCAGGTCGCGCGCCGGCGGTCGTGCAGCCATCTGAGCACGCCCTCGAACCACAGCTCGCGCCAGGGTGCGAGGATGCGGAAGGCGCGGTCGACCTGCAGCTTGCGGCCACGCAGGCGTGCCCACAGCACCACGCGCTGCCAGTGATAGGGTAGCCCGCGAAAGGGCGCGACGGACGGGGCTGCGCCCGGAACCGGACCGGGCACCTCGTCGACATGATAGACGAGAAGCTGCCGGTAGTGCGGGTACCACTGGATCGTGGTGGCGAAATCTTGTCCATGGCGCCCATCGAGATAGGATTCGAGCGCGCTCTCGCTTTCCCACTCCATGCGGTTGCTCAGCCAGCTCGCGGGCTCCGTGCGGAACGTGATCTCGGTGAGGATGAAGCGGCTGTCGCGGGCGCGCAGCTCGGCCCACAGCGCCTCGTCGCGCGGCGAGACGATCTCCGCACCGGTCTCGTCGAGATAGCGGATCTCCTCGATCAGATCGTACATCGAGAAATAGTCGCGGCTCGAGCCGTGCACGTCGACGAAGAAGCAGGCGCCCGCCGAGATGCCGAGGAACTCGGGCAGCGTCGCGAGCTGCCGGCCGCGCTCGTCGAGGGCATCGCACATCCTCGAGAGCCGCGTGCCGGCTTTGACCCGGATGCGATCCGCCTCGATCGCGACGATGCCACTATAGGCCGACATCGCGACACGGTCGTCTTCATGCTGCGGGTTGAACCACAAATGGTAGCCCTGTCCGTGCGTGCGGAACGGATGCGGCGAATTGAGATGCGCGCGCAGCGCTTCGAGCGAGTCCGGCGCGGCGTGGACCGGGCGCCGCGCGAAATAGCCGGCGAGCGGCCGCTCGGGGCGGAAGCCGGTCGCCGCGAACAATTTGCCATTGTCGATGGCCACGTCGCGCCCGAAGAACCACAGGGTCGAGGGGATGAGCGGCACGGCGAGCCGCAGCAGCCAGCCCGGAACGAACAGCGGGCGATGGCCGGTGAGCACGCCGACCTGGCCGAAATAGTCCTCGGTCGCGACGTTCATCGTGCCGATGTTGAAGATGGCGTTGCGCGTGGCCCCTTCGATCAGAAGCTGCACCTGCCGGCTGAGATCGCCGACCTCGACGAGGTTCATCGTGCGGCCGCGCACGCCGACCGCAATGAATTTCGAGGCGGCGACGACGCCCTCGGACCACGCCATGCCCGGCCCCATCACCACTGTGGGGCGGACGATGAGATAATCGGCGCCCGCGGCCCGGCAGGCGGCGATCGCCTCGCGCTCGGACTCGATCTTGAGCCGCGTATAATCGTCCTGGCGCGGGGTGAGGACGAGTTCCTGGTCCTCGCGATAGCCCGCGGGCGTTGCGGGATCGGTACCGGAATAGACCACTTGCGAGCTGACGAAGACATAGAGCCGGCAGCGCCCCGCGAGCGCGCCCTCGAGGATTTCCGTATTCATCGCGCGGTTGACGGCAAGGAAGTCGCGGCCTTTCGCCTTGGAGTCGAGCGCGCAGTGGATGACGCAATCGGCATCGGCGAGCGCCGCCGCGAGGGCCGGCTTGTCGGCGGAGGCGACGACGCTCTGACCGTCCGCGGCCGGGCGCGGCGTGCGCACGACGCCGACCATCTCGTGATCGGCACCCAGCACCGCCATCAGGCTGCGCCCGATGCCGCCCGCCGCACCGGTCACAACGATCCTCACGCGTTCCCCTGCCGCTTGCCCATGCGGCGCAGCAAACACGAATTGTCAGACGAGGTGAAGCTTGGAATGTCGCGCCGTCAGCGGCCAAAAGAAGAGGGCCGCCCGGAGGCGGCCCGTGACGGCGGGCGCCGCGGCCCTATTTCTTCTTGCCCGCGGGCGCCGGGTTGTTCAGGCCGGCGGTGGCCAGCACTTTCGGCTTTTCCTTCTTGGGCTTTTTGGCTTCCTTGGTCTTGCGGAGCTGACCCTTGGCCATCTTCTGTCTCCCTGCTTGGGGACCGGACCCGTGTCCGGCTGATCACCCGACAAGAACTAGGCCCGCATTTGTGACGGCACAAGATCGCGCAGCGCGGAGCCAACGTGCTTTGCACTGCCGGCTTGTCGTGCGCACCCGCAAAAGGTCGGCGCAGGCGGCCTCCCCCTCATCCGCCCT
This sequence comes from uncultured Devosia sp., assembly GCA_964425245.1. Lineage (GTDB taxonomy): Bacteria > Pseudomonadota > Alphaproteobacteria > Rhizobiales > Devosiaceae > Devosia_A. Next base: position 298 of record CAYRNE010000107.1, on the reverse strand, counting down.
TCGGGCACCCGGCGGATAAGGGTGGAGCCACAGGAACGGATTAGAGCTTTATTTCACCAGCGCGCATCGGCCCTGCGGACCGAGCCGGTCGATGACGCGCGGATCGCAGCCGGTGAGCAGGAACACCGTCCAGTCGTTGATGTCGCCATAGAACACGTTGCGGTCGACTTCGGTCCGGATGCCCTTGACCGTGCCTGTCTGCGTCCACTGCCAGAACATCCAGCGCCGGCCGGCGTAGCGTTCATGCGGCTCGGCGGCGGTCGAGCGCAGCCAGAACGGATTGTCGAAATGCTCGCCC
>CAYRNE010000106.1:1621-8501 GCA_964425245.1 uncultured Devosia sp. | reverse complement strand
ACGGTGTTCCTCCCCGGCTGGGAAGAAGGCCTTGTCCCGAGCCAGCGCACGCTCGACGAGAGCGGCCGCGCCGGCCTCGAAGAGGAGCGCCGGCTTGCCTATGTGGGCCTGACGCGGGCGCGCAAGCGCCTGAGGATCAGCTTCGCGCAGAACCGCCGCACGCGCGGCCTGTGGCAATCGGCGATCCCCTCGCGTTTCATCGACGAACTGCCGCCCGAGGCGGTCGAGGTCGAGGACAAGGGCTCCGCCTACGGCGGCTACGGCTATGGTGGGCGGGCCTCCAACCGCTACGACGCCGACGACGCGTTCGGGTCGCTCTACGAGACGCCGGGCTGGCAGCGCGCCCGCCAGCAGGCGGCCGGACGCCGCTCGGGCGGCGCCGGGCCCGTCACCATCGACGGCGAACTCGTCGCCCGCTCCACCGACGAAGGCCGCGGTTCCGCCTATGGCGTCGGCGAGCGCGTGTTCCACCTGAAGTTCGGGTACGGGCGGGTCGACGCGATCGAGGGCAACAAGCTCACCATCGACTTCGAGAAGGCCGGCCGGAAGAAGGTGCTGGAAAGCTTCGTGAGCAAGCCTTAGCCCCCCGGCGGGGATGGCGAGAACTGCTGGGCCTTCCGTTCGAGCCCCAGCGCGTGTTCGCGCCAGATGATGAAGATGCCGGCGCCGACGACGATCACCGCGCCGGTCAGCATCTCGGCGGTCGGGATGTCGCTGAAGACGAAATAGCCCACGATGATCGAAAGGATCAGCGAGGTGTATTCGAACGGCGCGACGACCGAGACGTCGGCGTGGCGGTAGGCCTCGGTCATGAGAATCTGCCCGACCCCGCCCACGACCCCCGCGCCGATGAGCAGCGCCAGGACCTCCGGCGTCGGCCAGACCCAGCCGAAGGGCAGCGTCAGCAGCCCGACGAAGCTGCAGGTGATCGAGAAATAGAGGACGATGGTCGCGGACCGCTCGGTCTGCAGCAGATTGCGGACATGGAGCGTCGCGAACGCGCCGAAGACGGCGGCAGTCAGTGACGCGAGCGCGCCGATGGTCAACTCGCTCATTTCGCCCGCTCCGCCGTCGAATACGGTGATCCGCGGCCACACGATGATGCCGACCCCGATCATGCCGATGGCGACGGCGCTCCAGCGATAGAGCCGCACGTTCTCCTTGAGAAAGACCGCGCCGAAAACGACGATGAGGAGCGGCATGGCATAGCCGATGGCGACGGACTCGGGGAGCGGCAGCTTGGTGAGCGCGAAGAAGCCGAACCCCATGCCGCCCACGCCGACGATACCGCGCCAGAAATGCGCCATCGGTCGCGCGGTCTTGATGCCGGCGAGAAGTTCGCCCCGCGTGGCGAGAAAGACGACGATGGGAAGGATGGCGAAGAACGAGCGGAAGAAGACGAGCTGGCCCGGCGGCACCCCCTCGGAGGCCTTGATCATGCTCGCCATCGAGAGCAGCACCGCGACCGAGGCGACCTTGAGCCCGATGCCGAACATCGGGCGGGACCGCTGTTCCGCGGTCGTGGGGGCGGCGCTGTCGGAAGTCGAAGGCAATGGCGGGTCCGGGCCGGTCCGTTGCGTGGCCGGCACTTCGAGATTACCTACGGCGTCACGGCGCCCGATTGCAAGGTGGCCTTTGGAGGCAGAACGATGATCGTAACGACCACCCCGGCCGTCGAAGGCCGCCCCATCCGCGACTATCTCGGCGTCGTCACCGGCGAGGTGATCGTCGGCGCCAACATCTTCAAGGACCTGTTCGCGGGCATTCGCGACATTGTCGGCGGCCGGGCCGGCGCATACGAGCAGACGCTGCGCGACGCCCGCCATGAAGCGTTTGCGGAGCTCGAGGCGGAAGCTGCGCGTCTCGGCGCGGACGCGGTGGTGGGGATCGACATCGACTACGAGGTGGTCGGTCAGGGCGGGTCGATGCTGATGGTGTCGGTCTCGGGGACCGCGGTGAAGTTCTAGGCGGAGCGAGGCGCGTGCGGCAGACCCAGCTCACGGTACCGCTGACGCGCGAGCAGGCGCAGGCGCTGGTCGACGCCGTGATGGAGCGCGACGACCTCGCCCTCAGCGCCACCGCCTACGAGGACGCCGCGACGGGTGAATGGGTGTTCGAGGCTACCTGCGACAGCGAGCCGGAACTAGAATCGTTCTCTGAGCTCGCGCGCATAACTATCGGCGGGGACGTCAGTTTTTCGGTCGAGCCTATCGATCCCGGCATCGACTGGGTGGCGAAGTCGCTGGAGGGGCTGCAACCCGTCGCTGCGGGCGGGTTCTATGTCCACGGCAGCCATCACGCCGGCAACCCGCCGGCCGGCGCGACGGCGATCCGGATCGAGGCCGCGCAGGCCTTCGGCACCGGACACCATGAGACGACCTCGGCTTGCCTCGAGGCGATCGACCGGCTTTCGCGGCGCTACCGGTTCCATCGGCCACTCGACCTCGGCTCGGGGACCGGGGTGCTCGCGATAGCGATCGCCAAACGCATGGGGCTGCCTGTGCTCGCGACCGACATCGACCCGGTCGCCGTCATGATCGCCGCGGCGAATGCGGAGGAGAACGGCGTGGGCAGGTTGATCCGGTCGATCGAGGCGGACGGCGTGCGTCACCGAATCATCGTCCGCGGTGCGCCCTACGACCTGATCCTCGCCAATATCCTCGCGGGACCGCTTGTCGAGATGGCGCCGGGAATCGGCCGGCTGATGGCGCCGGGCGGCACCGTCGTGCTCTCGGGCATGCTGACAACCCAGGCGCTGCGGGTTCAATCCGCCTACGCGCGCAGGGGGATGTTCACCGTCCGCAAGCTCGTTCGCGGCGACTGGACGACGCTGGTGCTCGAAAAGCGCTGATCCCGCGGATTCCCGGCGCCCGGCGAACCTAGTTCGGACGCTTGGTGAAGGCGCCGAGGAGAAGATGTTCGCGCGAGCGGCCGACGCTGCGCACGGCTTCGCGGCCGCGCGCTTCGATCACCGAGCTCAGCGCCCTGCGAATGTCGTTCCTGCCCTCAGGCATTTCGTTCTCCGGTGTTCCGCTCGGGGGCGCCACGCTCCCTGAGGTACTGGTCGATGTAGCGTTGCGCCTGGCGCGAGCGGCCCTCGACCAGCGAATCGAGCACGCGGCGGAAAAGCGTCTTCCTGGTCATTCCGATCTCCTTCGCGGACGCGTTTGGCGCGGTGCGGCTGAACGGCCGGTGAACGCCATCGCTCGCCACCGATATTGGGCAATCGGCGGGGCTCTGGTAGGGTCGCGCACCGCAACCGAGCCATTCCTCTTTCGCAAGCCCCATCATGCAAAGCCGCGCCTTCCCGCCGACCGTCTATCAGTCGTTCGAAGCCAGAACCTCGCCCGGAACGGTCGCCCCGCGCCTCAAGGCGCTGCGCGCGGAGATGGCCCGCGCCGGGCTCGACGGCTTCCTCGTTCCGCGCGCCGACGCGCATCGCGGCGAATCGGTACCGCCGGGAGAAGCGCGGCTCGCCTACGTCACGAGCTTCACCGGCTCGGCGGGCATCGCCATCATCGGACCGAAGCGGGCGGGGCTGTTCGTCGACAGCCGCTACACGCTGCAGGCCCCAGCCCAGACAGACACCACCAAGGTGACGGTGATCGAAGTCGCGCAGGCCTCGCTGTCCGAGAAGATCGGCGACTTCGTGCCGAAGGGCGGCCGCATCGGCTATGATCCGTGGCTGCACACGCCGGGGGAGATCAAGGACCTCACCGCAAAGCTTGAGGGGCGCGCCGTGCTGGTCCCCTCGGACAATCTCGTCGACCGCATCTGGACGGACCGTCCCCCTGCCCCGGTGACGCCGGTCGAGTTCCTCGGCAACAACCGCGCCGGGAAGGGCGTACCGGAGAAGCTTTCCGACCTGCGCGACACGCTGGCGAAAGAAAACGCCGATGCGGTCGTCCTGACGCTGCCCGAGTCGATCTGCTGGCTCTTCAACATGCGCGGACGCGACGTGCCGAACACGCCATTCGTCCTCGGATTCGCCGTGATCCCCAGGCGCGGCACCCCGACCTTCTACGTGCACAAGGCGAAGATCACGCCAGAGCTGCGCAAGGGATTGGAGGGCCTCGCGACGGTCGCCGATGCCGCCAAGCTGATCGACGCGCTCGGCCGGCTCGGCAGGGGCGGCAAGCGGGTGATGGTCGATCCCGCGACCTGCCCGGTGGCGATCGTCGATGCGGTGAAGGCGGCCGGCGCGACGCTGGTCGAACGCCGCGACCCGGTGCTGCTGCCCAAGGCGAGAAAGAACGACGCCGAGATCAGCGGCATGCGCGAGGCGCATCGCCTCGACGGCGTTGCGATGGCCAAGTTCCTCTGCTGGTTCGACGGCGAGGCTCCCGGGGGCAAGCTCGACGAAATCGCGATCACCACCGCGCTCGAGGCGTTCCGGCGCGAGGAGGAGACGCTGGTGGACGTCAGTTTCGAGACGATCGCGGGAGCCGGGCCCAACGGAGCGATAAACCACTATCGCGTGGACGAGACGACCAACCGCCGGCTCAAGCCCGGCGAACTGATGCTGGTAGACTCTGGCGGGCAGTACCTCACCGGAACGACCGACATCACGCGGACGATGGCAACGGGGCGGACCACCGCGGAACAGCGCGACCGGTTCACGCGCGTCCTGAAGGGAATGATGGCGATCTCCATGGCGCGTTTCCCGCGCGGCACGAGCGGTGCGCAGCTCGACGTCCTGGCGCGCCAGTTCCTGTGGCAGGACGGCGTGACATACGCGCACGGCACCGGCCACGGCGTCGGGCATTTCCTCGCGGTTCACGAAGGACCGGCCGGCATCTCCCCGCGCTACACCATTCCGCTGGAGCCGGGCATGATCATTTCGAACGAACCCGGATACTACAAGGCGGGCGAATACGGCATCCGCATCGAGAACCTCGTGCTCGTCGCCGAGAGCGAGATCGGCGGCGGGTTCCTCGAATTCGAGACGCTGACCCTCTGCCCCATCGACCTGAGGCTCGTCGACGAGAAGCTGTTGTCACCGGCGGAGCACGACTGGCTCAACGCCTACCACAGGCGTGTCTGGCGCGAGATCGGGCCACTCGTCGGCGGCGAGGTGAAGGCCTGGCTGAAGCAGGCGACGCGCGCGATCTGACGCTAGTTGAGCAGCGGGTCGGACGCGAGTATCTCGGAGAGCCGCCACACGTACTCGCCGTCGTCGGTTTCGATGTCGTCGATCTTCCAGCCGTCGACGCGGCGCTTGAGGATATAGCGCAGCTCGGTCGGTTCGCCGAAATTGAGGAAGCTCACCGGAACCGTGGCATTGTCGCCCTCGATCAGCGGGTCCGCGATCACGAGATCGGAGATGTCGAAGTCCTGCGCGTTGACGAAGGGATCGTAGTCGAGGATCGGCATCTGGGCCGCCTCGGACCGCACGACGGCGTCGTCCCAGAGCTGCCGCAGCGTCGGCGTGAAGAGTTCGACCGGATAGCCGGGCGCCTCGCCGTCGAGATAGGGCTGATAGACGAATTCGATGAGGCCGGCCGGATCCTCGAATACCGGCTGCGCCGATGCCGGCAGCGGCAGCAGCGCAACGAGGCTGACAACGATCGCGACGAACCTGCGCAGGACACCCTCCTCCGGCGGCGCCGTCAGTTGAACCAGAATACGTACCCCAGGAGCTGGTCGCCGAAAACCCGGTTTGCGGCAGCGAAAGACTGGGCGGTCGCGACCGGCCCCTCCCTCAGATAGGGCAGCGCGTCATAGCCGGTGAGCAGCATGACGAAATCGGTCCGCGTCGCCGTCTCGAAATACGCTTTGAGGTCGAAGCCCTGGCGGAACCGCCAATGCGGGACCAGGAGCTCGCCCTCGAGGATCTGCTCGGCGACGTCGAGCGTCTCGAGCCAGGCGTCGACGATCTCCTGGGTTACGACGCCGTCCGGCAGGATCGAGGTTTGCGTGGGACTGGGGACAAGCTCGCGGTTGTCGTCGGTTTCGGCGAGGATCGCCTGCCAGTTGCGCCGCGAAAGCGCGATGACGGTCTTGAAGCGTTGGAGCACCCGCTGCAACCGGGCTGGCTCCACCACGGGCCAGTTGAGCGAATGCACCGCGGCGATGGCATCCGCAATCGCGGTATCGGTTTCGGGGTCGAGCACGAGGCTGCCGCCCCGCGCATAGTCCTGCATCGGCAGTCCCGAACGCGGGAAAAGCCGGTGGAACGTGGCATTGACCAGCATCGAGAAGTCGTGGGCGAGCAGAAAATCCGCCTGTGCCGTCACGAGGTTCGCGTAGCCCGCGAGCCAGATGGCGTCGGCACGGTCGAAGCCGATGGTCGTGTCGCCGGCTTCCGGCGCGGCATCCGGCGTTGTACCGCCGGGAGGCTGGGTTCGGCCCATCCTCTCGCGGGCGGGCGGGACAGCCGGCCGCCCCGAAGGCGAGCCGCTCATCGCGCCGGCCGCACCGAGGATGCCGGCCAGCGCTTCGGTATCCTCGGCGGTGCCGTCGTCGTTGATGTCTATGCGGACCCGCAGGGGATCGATCACGACGACGTAGTCGCCGCTTTCGCCGGCCGCGAGCAGCGCTTCGGCCGCCGTGTCGAAATCGGCAACCACGCCCTCGATGAGGCCGCGCAGCGTCTCGTAATCGAGCGGGCTCGGATCGGGATTGGCCGGAATCGGCAGCGGCGCGGCCTGCCCGATCATCGGTCCGGGATCGGGTGAGGCCAGACCGTGGACGTAGAGCATCTGCGCGGTCGCTTCGATGGCGCGCACGAAGCGCACGAAGCCGACCCCGAACGCCGCCTCATGATCCCCCGCTTCGGCCAACGGAACGAGTTCGGTGAGCACGCTTCGATAATCGCCGCCGTAAAGCGCGTCCCGCAGGATGTCGGCGGCCTCGCCCGCAAAGGCTGGTGAGGCCGCTA
>CAYRNE010000106.1:0-1521 GCA_964425245.1 uncultured Devosia sp. | reverse complement strand
TTGACCGCCTGATGATAGGCGACCTCGTTCTCGACATAGGCCTTGTCGAAGGCTTCGCCCTCGAGCGCTTCGAGCTCGGCGAGCTTGGCCGCGGCCTGCTCGGAGAGCGCCTGGCTCGTGGCGTTGTCTTCGGGCGTTACGCCGAGTTTCTCGACCAGCGCGAGCGCCTGCTCGTTTACGGCCTGATGGTCGCGGATCATGGTCTCGGCGAAGGCCTTGACCTCGGCGTTCTGGGACTTCTCGAGGGCCTGTTCGGCCGCGGCGACGTCGAGTTGGCCGGCCGTGTAGGCAATGTGCGCGATCTGGGGATCGGTGGGGGCATCCTGCGCGAAGGCCGCGCCGGTGAGCGCCGCGGCGAGGGCCGCAGCCGCAATCAGCTTGGTGAACATGCTGTTCTCCTTTGTGCATAGGGCGGGCGCGGAGGCGCACCGTTCGCGCGCATACCGCCCCGCCTGCACATTGGATGCCGGTTTGGTCCCGGGGTTCCCGGTTTCGGCAGGGATCGCGAGTGCGGCATTCAGCCGCCGTTCGCCATCGCGAGCCACTGATCCTCGTCGACGACCATGACACCGAGTTCCTGCGCCGCCTTGAGCTTCGAGCCCGCGCCCGGTCCGGCGACGACGATGTCGGTATTCTTGCTGACCGAACCTGCAACCTTGGCCCCGAGACGTTCGGCCATGGCCTTGGCTTCCCCGCGCGTCATCTTGGTCAGCGTGCCGGTAAAGACCACCGTCTTCCCGGCAACCTGGCTGTCAGCGGCAACGGTGACGAGGTAGGGCCTGGGCGAAACCTCGCTGAGCAGGTCGTCGAGCGCGCCGACATTCCGTTCGTTCGAGAAGAAGCTTTTCACCGCGTTGGTGACCGTGTCGCCGATGCCGTGGATCGACGGGAACTCTCCGGTGAGCCCCGCCTCGCGGAAAGCCTCCACGGTCGTGAAGGTTCTTGCGAAGAGCGCCGCCGTCGTCTCGCCGACGTGCCGGATGCCCAGTGCGAGGATGAAGCGGTCGAGCTCCGGCCCGCGCCGCGCATTGATGTTGGCGAAGAGCTTGTCGAGTCCTTCGTAGGTGCGTTCTTCCGCCGTCAGCACCTTCTGCCGCTTCTTGCCCTTGGCCGCCTCGCGCTGCCGCGCCTGTTCCTCGCGGCGCTCGTAGATCGCCTGTTCGACGAGCTTGCGGTTCTTTTCGAGGCGGAAGATGTCGGCCGAGGTCTTGAGCAGGCCCTTCTCGAAGAACAGCTCGATCTGTTCGGTGCCGAGTCCCTCGATGTCCATTGCGCCGCGCGAGACGAAATGCTTGAGCTGCTCGACCGCCTGTGCCGCGCAAATCAGTTCGCCCGTGCAGCGCCGGCGCGCGTCGGCCTTGCCCGTCTTCTCGTTGACTTCGCGCTCCGCGGGCGAACCGCAGACCGGGCAGCTGGTCGGGAACTCGTAGGGCCTGGCGTTGGGCGGGCGCTTCTCCAGCACCACCTTGACGATCTGCGGGATCACGTCGCCGGCCCGCTGGATGACGACGGTGTCACCGA
>CAYRNE010000105.1:0-8524 GCA_964425245.1 uncultured Devosia sp. | reverse complement strand
TCATTTCCATCTCTCTGCTCCTTTTCGATTCTCTGGGCGACAACCTTTGACGCCCATCTATGCCATAAGTATAGTCGATGGAGAATCGAAGTCAACCCCGTTGATGGAAAATTCATCGAAGTCGTCTAAACTTCGACGGCTTCACCCTCGAGCACGTCAACGGCCATGGCCACCAGACCCTCCAGAATCAAAGGCGTCACTTCGCCCCCGTAGGAGCAGAGCACCCGGATCGCCCCGTCCTCGCCTGGGCAGCAGATGCGTGTTTCTTGACCAACCTTCTGAATTGTGCACTTCTTCTTCAGCTCGCTACGAATGTCCTGGCTACTCATCGTCTTCTCCTGTGGTTGGTGGGTTGAAGCTTTGCGTACCCATACTCTGCACACATCAAAAGACCCGGAGGGTATACCATCCTGGCACCCTCCGGGTCGAGCAGAGAGACTCATTGATCATTGCTGGCAAGTGCAGTCGGGACCGCAAGGATGGGGCGGAAACGTCGCATGCCGTGGGGGTGGCGTTCCCATCGACCGGCAGCGACGAGAAGACACAAGGCGTTCACGTCCCGGTCATCGAATGCAAGGAACCAGTCGCCGCGAACCCCGCCAGCCCGAGACCGTGCGATGCCGTCCAGTGCGTCCAGCAGTTCCTCCCGCGTCGGCTTCGCGTCGCCCGTCGCGTGCGGGGCGTCTTCGATGTCGCGGGGTGCGACCATGGCGTCGGCAATCTCGCGGGCAGCGCTGACGGCAATAGCCTTCGTGACGTTTGCATCGTGGTCCGAGGCCAGCAACCCCGTCAGCGCCGCTGCCGCGAACATGTCGTGACGGTCGGCGTTGCCGACGCTCCCGGCGACGCTGTATCGCAGGCGGGCGAGTTTGGCGCGGGCGTCGTCGCGTTCGGCCTTCACGTCGGCGAGTTCCTTCTGGACGCGTGCTAACCTTTCCCGCTCGCAGTCGCGGTTTCTCGCGTTTTCACGGAACGTTGCGAGCTCGTCGAGTTGGCACCTTGCCTTGTCGCGTTCCTTGGTCACGGCGTCGAGTTCGGCCTTGATGTCGTCGCGTTCAGCATTCACGCGGGCTAGTTCGGCGCGGGCCGCATCGCGTTCGCTGATCATGCGGGACAGTTCGACATCGTCGGCGTTACGTTTCGTGGCTATGCGGGCAAAGCTCGCTTCATCCATCTCAAGTCGGTCCGCCGCCGCGTCTAACACGGCACGGTCCTCGTCGTTGAATGGCGTCAGGTTCTTCAACTCGACTGCGAGAGCATCGTTGCCAAGGAATCTGGGTTCGATAGGGTTTCGCTCTGTCATGTTCGTCCTTTCGTGGGCTTCGAGTTCTGATTCAACAGCGTCGTTCACCCACTCTGTGTTGGTTTGGATTTCATCGAGTACCGCCTTGCACGCCATCCACTCCTATAGTGTAGGGCAGGTAGAGATGAAAGTCAACCCACCATCAAAAGACTACTCCCCACCCGTCCGCCAGGACACACGCCCCATTGGTGGAGAATCAGGCAAGCCTACCGTCGGCTTGATCTGGATTATTCGGACAGAGATGATCTTTGAATCGGAGGGAAAAGGAGGTTGCGGGTATGTGAAATTCAGCCAACCATCACCACGCTTCCATGCTCGCTTGAACGACGCACTCATGGGCGAACCCTCAACCAGGGCAGAAGCGCTCAATTGGGTAGCGCAGAGACTCTCGGCCATCGAGACATTACACTCAGCTGCTCTCGAAACCGAATCGAAGCAGCACGATTCGTTAAGTGCTTCGACGAATGCCTTGACTTCAGGCTGTTGCTGGACCTCGTCGCTATCGCCCATCTCTCTCTCTGCTCCTTTCGATTCTCTTGGGTGGCGACCTTTGCCGCCTCTCTACACCTATACTGTAGGCTGTGGAGAATCGAAGTCAACCCTTGGATGAAACTCGCTGCAGTCGGTACTGGCTGCAAGCAGCGACCAGTATGTGCATAGCGAGCAAGCACCACTCAGGGCCGAGCACCCACCACCATGACCAGTCGATCACACCACAGAGCTTCAGGGTGATGAAGATCAGGCCTAGTGTCTCCACGAAGCTGAGATGTGTTTTCTTCTGTTGATTCATTGCTTCCTCGACAAGAATTCAGGTGGAGTCTCTACTCGGGCACGCTCAATTGTGGTCCTCATCGAGGGTGGTGAGGAGACCCTGCGACCTCTTTTGTGCTCTCCTGTACCCTCACTATAAATCGTACCCTCAACTGCGATGGCGATCTCATTGAGGATGATGTCAGCAACCCAGTGCATGAAATCACCGCCACCATGCCTGAGCTCAAATGTCCCGTCATCGTTCAACCAGCAGAGAGTTTCTCCATACGATTCACCATTCACAGGTGATACGTACTTGTGCATCCAGACATGGACACCCCAGGCATTCGGATTCGTAGACTGATCACTGTACTCGATCTTGAGATTGCCCATCAGCCGCTTTCTGCTGACCTCTTCGAGGATGCGGCTGATCTCTTCTTTAGAGATTCGCCTATCGGCGTAGACTTCGCTGTGATTAGCCATTGACTGGCTCCTTGATGCGGGTGTCCCCGCCGATCCCCTTCGCCACAAGCTGGTCAAGCTCAGAGATGCGAGCGTTGAGTTGAGCAATCTTGTGGATAAGATCGTAGTTGACCTGCTGGAGACGCTTGTTCTCGAGCATCAAGTTCTTGATCGCCTCCTGGGCAGTCTGCATTGCGATGAGATTGATTCTGTCCTGTTCTTCGCGAGGGTCACTCATGCTTGATAAACCTTACTTTCTGGGCCTTGGCTGCGACCCGTCCCAGCGGACCGTCAAGTTGATCAGAACTGAGCATGCAGAGCTCATTGAGCGATTGCTCAAACGCGAGAGGGTCGAGATGGTGTGCGCAAGGGCCGCTATGACCTTTGAGACGGGTGCAGGGGAGGTAACCAGGTGTAGAGGGTGTAAACCCGCAGCGGTCGTTCATCGCGTCTCCAATGCTGCCTTATCGCACGCTTCTCGAGTTGAGTAGCAAACCTCAGGGCCGAAGCTCTCGCGTTCGTAATGCTGAGATGTGCCGTGGATTGTCCAGATGCCGCTGACCATTCTCAAGCTCTCAACATCGACCCACAGCGTCATGCGGAACATCTGGTCGAAGATGAACACCCGCATGGGCAGGGAGATGAGCTTACCATCTGCAGTTCGTGGATACTTCGCTACTTGAAGAGCGAGGGCATCTCTCTCACACTGGAGGGCGGCAATAAGATGCCCCTGCTGTGTCGCCTGCCCCGATAGAAGTGCGACGCTCTGCCGCTCTTCTTCAGCCTGCTGCTGGAAGTGCCTGACCTGAGCCTTCAGCTGTGCGATAGTGACTTTCGCATCGAGTAAATCTGACATGATAATTTCACTCACTTGGGATAGGTTGGGGGCCTGGCTTGAAGGTGCCGGCCCGTGAATCTCTGATCAGCTTACGCATCACAGCGACAACCTTATGATCGTCTGTATGGCCGGGAAGCGTGTGGGCTGGCTGATGCTCGTTCTTGGGCACCTTGACTTCGATGACATCCTCGTACTCAGCCCCTAGGTTGGCGTAGGGCAGTCCACGTGCGATCATCCGCTGCTCTTCTGCTGTAACATCGACGTCACCAATGTCGAGGCTCATGCGGACGGATGGGCGGCCCTTATCGCTATAGTACTCGATGGCTGTGATTTCCATACTGATCTATACTCCCGAGATGTCACGGATTTTAGGCGGCGGGATTAGGTTACCGGCAGCGTCCCGCCACTCAGGTGCGAGGATCTCTTTTGCCTCGCTCGCAACATAGTTGATCTTAAGCTTAGGCGTGAATACAAGGAACTCAGACTCGAAGTCGCCGTAGAAGAACCCATCGCCAGGACGAGATGGACGTGCGTGGAAATACGACGCAACCACACGTGTGAAAGGAACATCCTGAACTGTGACCGATGTTCCCCCCACCTCTACAGGTTCGATGAGGGAGAATGACTCCACTGCACCACGCTTGATGCTGACCGGCCCATAGTCACCCAGCTTCCTTGATCGCTCAATGAGAGATGGATGCTCAGTTCTGATCAACTTGACGGTCCGCCAGGACTTGTTGACGTTTGGGAGGTTGATTCTGCTAAGAACCTCGTAGTTCAGTGACTGGACCGCGGCTACAGTCTCATCGACAGCCTCACGACCGAACTTAGCAGTGATACCAGCGAGGTGTTCAGCAGCATCCGTTGCTGTCTTGTTTGCCCTCCAGAATACGTCGTCTGCAGGCGTATCGGTAGCTTCAAGGAGCACACGGCGTATTGCTTGCGAGGTCTTACTCCATGAACTGATTGACTGATCGAAAGCCCAGTTGTCGATGAGCTGTAGCGATGCGCCGTTCTCCTCGAGTGTCTTGTAGATATTCTCAATGACTCCCTCTTTCCTGAGGCCGTCGAACACAGTGCCCTCGTCGTCGACAAGCAAGACGCTGTGCTTTGTTCGATTGAGGTTCTCGGGCATAGCATTGATGTGGCCCTTGGCCCGCAGATACGATGAATGCTTCGCTACCCTCTGAGTGTAGACATCAGTGAAGCCGTCGTCGAGGAAGTCGTTTGAGAGTGTCGATAGATGCTTCCACTCCTTCAGTCGATTGCTCATCAGCGTCACAAGCTCGGGGTCATCCAGCATCTTGATGATGTCGTCGGTCTTCTCAAGGATACTATCGACCTGCTTAACGATCTGGCTGTAGCGCAGACCAGAAGCGAGGTTGGCTGTGGATGTGTTCACTTGGGGGTTGAGCATGTTGAAGAGATCAGTGGTGTCATTGCCCCAATCCTCCTTGAGTGCTCCCTGCGCTCGCCGCCGCAGACTCCCACCCACATCGATTCTCCAGGGCTTGCCGGTGGCATCGATCAGGATGTTATCGAAATCCATGCCCAGCACATCCCAGTTGCCCATGAATGCGTCTGTAGCGAAGTGCTTGCTGAGTTGCGTGTAGGCGGCCTGTCTCGCTTCGCCTGTGAGGTTGCCTAGTGGCTCACCATCGATGAAGCGGCTGAGCTTGTAGGATCCGGTCTCATCTGTGTAGAGGCGACTGGAGGGCACATCGACTCCCAGCTTTCGATAGAGCTTCTCAGCCATGAACTCTTCTTCGATGTGACCGGGCGCTCCGCCTCGCTTCAGCACCCACTTGTTGCCTGCCGCATCTTCCATCAGCTCAGCGCCCGTTGAGCCTCCCAGCTTCTTCACTCGCTTCAGGTCTTTGAGGCCCGCGGGGAACTCGGGAGCGGTCTGCTTCTCGTCAGGTTGGGGTGTGGGATCCTGCTTAGCCTTCGGCTTAGGCGGCGCTGCTTTGGTTGTGCGGGGTTTGACGGCGGGTGTAGGGGTCTTGACCCTTCGCTTCTTCCTACCCGAGAGCGGGGGAAGCTCGCTGAGCTCTTCAATGCTCAAGGAACGGCCCGTCTTATCGATGAGGTCAGAGAGGCTGATACGCTCGGCCTTCCACAGATTCCATCGCCCCTTTCCGAGCACATCCTTCTGGAACTGCTCAGGCTTGCTCTTCAGCCACCCCTCGTACGTCTTCTTCGCTGGCACCTGACCGTCCATCGATGCCCGGGTAGTCACCGGCACATCCCGGAGCTTATGCTTGCCCTTGCCAAAGATCTCATCCCAACTCTTGGTGATAGGGATGAGCACAGTACGACACTGGTAGTGCCACGGAGGTGGACCGGGGAATGGCTCCTGATAGGGTGAGTCCTTCGTCGGCTCGCCCGTCTTCAGCGTCCACTGCGCTCCGTCCCGGGCAATGCAGATGTCGGTTGTGCGATGATCGAGGGTTGCCAGAGCCTCCCTCGCTTCTATGATATCGTCATTCGCTTCATAGAGATCATTCTGTACACGATTCGCATGGGTGTGGACTGCGGTGCGGACAAGGGCGGTAGCGTTCCGCTTGCTGATGTCCATGATCCCACCTGCACGCTCGTGCACTCGCCTGACCTTCCCTGATGCAAGCTGGATCCGCCTAACCTTCCCTGTGCTCTTCCCGGCTACTCGCCTGACGATGTCATCTGTCGTCTCACCCTGAGCGACGCCCAGGCGGATCTGCTGCTCGAATCGCATGGTGGTGTCTTGGCTCTGCTTCGCCCACCAATCAGCACTAGGGGATCCGAGGATAGTAGATGTGGTCGCCAAGCGCTTGATGTCTTGCGGTGAACCGAGAGCAGTCATTACCGATGCTTTGAAGGCGTCATTCACTGTCTTGCGTGTGGCATCATGGACAGCGACACCCAGCTTCTCAAGATCGTGCTTGAGGGTAACATTGGCGTCACCGAATCGCTTCTCAATGATCTTCCGGCCTGCTCTCAACTGCTCTTCAATTCGCCCACGCTTGAAGACTGTTGGGCCTGCCTGGAGTTGCTTGACCAGATCGTCTTCCATCAGCAGGATGTGGGCGAGGACATCTTTCTTGATGCCCTCCTCCACACGCAATAGACGGTCCCACTGACCCACCAGACCATCTGCCAAGCTGTCGTTGATCGAAGGCATCTACTTTCCCTCTATTTCCCAGTCAGTTGACTCATCCTCAGCGGTCTTGTGAAAGTCAGCCAATGCACATCGCTGCAAGTCGACGGCAAGGCCCACGATGGTGTGAGTATTGCCTTTCCACTTCCGCTTGATGGCTACTTGCTGATCGCTTTGGACGTGCATGAGAGTAATGACACCGTGGTCAGATCGATTGAGCAGCTCATCCATCAGGTCGTCAGTGCTGACCAGTGCAAGATCACTCATCGTCCTGCTCCTCTTCATCCTCATCATCGGTTTCTTCGGTCTCTTCTTCGTCCTCATCGTCAATGGCCGGTGCGATCTTGAGTGGTTCGGGGACGGGGAAGCCAAGTTCGATGAGCTGTCGCTCTATCTCAGGCGTGTGGCCTGCCGGGTACACCTCGCCACGCTCCATCTGGTGATAGAAGACACTCCATGACATGTTGCCCGACTGGACAGCCTCGATCAGACTCCTCAGAGTATCGCTGTCGATGGCCCCGACATTGAAGTCCTGGTTCATCTGGACATCGATGCTCTCGATATCAGCTGCCCGGCTCCAGTGAGCGAGGATCTTCAGCACTCGGGTCCACATCTCTCCCACACCCTGAGAGATGTTTGCTAGGACACTCGAATCACCACCCTGGCGGATCTTCAGCGCTTCTGCGGTCTCGGCTTGACGCTTCTGCTCTTCAAGCATACGAGCACCGAGGATCGCCATCTGGGTCTGCTTACTCGCCATCGCATTTGAGATGGCTGCTAGACCCTGCCCAGAGAACTCGAGGAATCCCGCTTTCGCATCAGGGTTCTTCGATACCCAAGCACGGCTCGATCCAATCTTCAGCACCGTCTTATCAACATCGAATCCAGCTACCCAGGCGGTCGGGAGTGCAGTGAAGTGGAGGCCATGCTCATAATCCGCACTGTTGCGATAGTGAGCGAGGTTCAGATTCACAAGATCGAGTAGCGGCGGCTTAGTCACATCGTCTGGGTCACTCTCATCCAGAACGAAAGGAATGTAGTCGAGTGTCGCACCGCCAATGAGTGTGGGAGTGATCTCTTCATCGATATACCACTCTGAATACGTCTGACCATCAGCGCCTTTCACTTCTCGCTCTTTCCAGATCTGCACCGTATACACACCATTGATCAGACGAAGAACACGATACACATCCTCGCACTCTTTCACAAACTCATCTTCTGCATTGTAAACATCATTGACCTCTCTTATCACGATG
This sequence comes from uncultured Devosia sp., assembly GCA_964425245.1. Lineage (GTDB taxonomy): Bacteria > Pseudomonadota > Alphaproteobacteria > Rhizobiales > Devosiaceae > Devosia_A. Next base: position 779 of record CAYRNE010000105.1, on the reverse strand, counting down.
AGAGATAGACGCTTGACACCATTCATAACCTGAGTTTGCCAGGAGATGATGTTTTCTGCGTAATACAAGCACACATAAGGTGTGCCGTCATCGTGGCTATCCACAAGAGCGCCTATGCGGCCGACGGTCAGTTCCTCTTCTACTGATGCAGTGATCAGCTCAAGGATAGATTCTCCGCTAGGGCCAATGCTCTGAAGCGCGCTTTCCATGCTGCTGGGTACGCTAATGGTAGGATGCTTACGCATAATCATGCCTGCAAGGCCCTGGATGGTTCTTCCTGTGGCCCCGTAGAACACGGCTCGCTTCAGATATGCTTCGTATTCGCCTGCTTCTTGACCGGTAAGGCGGGGGAGGTAGGCTGTCCTGCCCTCCTTCACCTTATCTTCGCCTTCGGCTACATCACGGCAGCGATTCCAGCGCTCGATCCACTCTTCGTACGTTTTCGATGGTGTGTTGACGGGCATTAGATCGACTCCATTAGGTGCCTAAGATTTCATGTACTTCGACGGATTCACGTACGACGGGGAAGAGGTAAGCGATGGGGTAGGAGAATGCATCCAGAAGATGAGACATCTGCTCCTGCTGCTTCATCAGTTCATAGCTGTATGTGCTGAGATACTTAATCAGCTTATGGCACTTGGGGCTCACAGTCAGTGTTGTCTTCCCTTGTGATGATCTGAACTTACCATTGGTGGCGTTATATCGATCACGTCTCAATGGGTTCTTATGTTCACAATTGATCTTCAGACCACATCGTTCGATGTAGAAGAAGTCGCTTT
>CAYRNE010000104.1:7262-8822 GCA_964425245.1 uncultured Devosia sp. | reverse complement strand
GCGACGAGGCCGCCGGCAAGCGGCGCTGCGGCAACGGCGTGCCAGACGATGAGCCCGAGCAGCTGCTGGGTGTTGGTCTTTGGCCAGAGGGCCAGGAAACCGGCGGTGAGGTCCGCCATGAAGCTCGGCGCTGCCCATGCGAAGGCGCTAGCCGCAATGCCGATGATCAGGGCGAGGAGCTTCACCGCCGCGACTCCGGTACCGACACGAACAATGCGGCTACGCTAGCACCGCTCGCCGCCGCGACGAAATGCGGAGCCGCCGTTAGTCACAGTTGCGAGCAGGGCCGGTCGAGGCCTCAGAGGGAACTTGAGGACCCGTCCGACGGTAACCATCGCTTGGTATATCTGTTGATAACGCGGGGACGATCCGCCTAATCGAGAATTGCCGGTTGCTCCCCTGGTGCTCAGCGTCAGCGCCAGCCAGCAGCCGACAGGCCGCGCCGATGCCGCGGCATGGACGCCTCCTCCGGTCCGGCGCGGGGGAAATCAGGCAGACACCGGTTCGAGCAAGGGCGCGGGCGTCCCCCGCGCAAACGAACATGGGTTATTCGCAGAATGCGCTGACGAGTTCCATTTACGACATGGCGCTCGGCCGGTCGAACTGGGATGCGATCCTCGACATCCTGAGCGCGAGTTTCCCGGGCTGTCTCGTGCTCGTTTCCGGCGACGACCTCGTTTCGAGGACGAATCTCGTCTTCTCGCAGCGCGGGCTCAAGCCCGAGACCGTCGCTGACTATGCGTCGACCTGGGCGGCCGAAAATCCGTGGCTGCCGGCGCTCGCCGGGTGGGCACCCTACCAGGTCTACCACGACGACCAGGTGGTGCCGCGCATCGAGGCGCGCCGGTCGCGCTTCTGGACCGAATGGCTGGGCCGGCTCGGCACTTACGATGCGGCGACCGGCGTCGTGCTCTTGCGCGAGGGGGCCCGCCAGCTGACGCTCGAAATCCGCTACGCGGCCGAGCAGGCCGAATTGCGGGAACGGGCCGCTTCGGTGCTGGGCGAGGCGGCGCTGCATTTCGGCCGCGCCTTCGAAATCTCCGCGCGCTCCCGCTTCTCGGCCGGGGGCGGCTATCTCGATCACGTGGTCGAGGACCTGCCGTTCAGCGTCTTCTTCGTCGATGCGGAGCTCCGCATCCACTATGCGAACTTCGCGGCCGAAGCGCTGCGCCGGCTGAGCCCCGGTCCGTTCCGGAGCGCCGACGGCATCCTGAGGGCCAGCGACTCCGAATCCGACCTCAAGCTGCGCCAGATGGTGCATCGCATCACGGCCTCGAAGCGTGCGCCGGGCGCGGTGCTGCAACTCAACCGGCCCGACGATCTCGAGCGCTACTTCGCGATCGCGCGCCTCGCGGTGCGCGACGGCCAGCAGATGCAGCTGCATGACGTCATTCTCGATCCGGGTCCCCTGGTCATGCTCGTCGTCCACGGCAGCCTGCAGATCGCGGGCCTGCCCATGGATCTCCTGTGGCGCGCCTTCGGCCTCACCGAGTCCGAGGCCCGGCTCGCCGAAGCCCTGCTCGGCGGGGCGACGCTGGCCGATTTCGCCAAGGAGCGCGA
>CAYRNE010000104.1:0-7162 GCA_964425245.1 uncultured Devosia sp. | reverse complement strand
CCCTTCGGCGTCGATGCCGATGAGCTTCCATGGACCCTGCGGCGCGCCAGCGAAGTGCCGCGCTATTGCTGCGACGGCCGCGGCACCCTCGCCATTCATGTGCGCTATCTCTTCTTGCTCGATCCCGGCGATGGCGGCCGTCGCGGGATGGTCGACCACAAGATCGCCCGGCATCAGGGCATAGGCGCGGCCGAAGCCCGCGTTCAGCGACACGGCTTCGATATCGAGCCGCACATAAGAGAAATCGGGCAGCGCAGCGTAGAGACGGGCCTTGTCGTTGTGCGCGAGATGGCGCCGGCCGATCCGCGCCGCCTCCGGCGAGTCGCGCTCGACGAATTGCGCCCCGCAGGTCAGCGAAATGCGAGGATGCGCCAGCGGATCGCCTTTGCCCGGCGTGCCGAGCAGCAGGGCGCAGCGCCGGTCGGCGTGCAGCGCCGCGGTATGCGCCGCCAATGCCGAAACGAGGACGACCGGTGTTCCGTCGCTATCGGTCGAGACGCCGGTGCGCGTCACCTGCGGGCCGCCGGTCGCCGGATCGAGCGTTGCCAGCGCCCCAGACCGTGCCGTGCGCAGAAGAGTCTTCGCCAGTCGCCTGGCGTCGTCGTCGACCGGGCGCAGCACGCCGGGGCCGCTCGTTGCGCCATCCTCGGCGCGCGGCACGTTTACGCCCCGCGCCCTCAGGACTTGCCGATCGGGTTGGCCTTTCGCCACTCCTGATACTCGCCCTCCGCATCGGGATGGAGCGGATAATAGCGCTGCAGCGGCGCGCCCTCTTTGAGCTTCATGCGCGAGAACTCTTCCCATTCGGCGTGGCTGCGCGACTCCTCGATCACCTTCTCGGCCATCGAGACCGGGAGAACCACGACGCCGTCGTCATCGGCGATGATGATGTCGCCGGGAATCACCGTCACGCCGCCGCAGGCGATCGGCACATTCACCGCGTTGGGATAGATCGACGTCTGAACATGATAATTCGGGGTCCAGCCGCGCAGCCAGAGTGCCAGATCGAGCTTTTCGACGTTGGGGCGGTCGCGCATGCATCCGTCTATGACGATGCCGGCCCCCCCGCGTCCCTTGAAGTAGGTCGACATCATGTCACCGAAGACGCCCGAGCTCATGTCGCCTCGCGCATCGACCACAACCACGTCGCCCTCCTGCACGTGGTAGAGCACGTGCCGATGGAGCTGCGTTTCCGGATCGGCGTACTCGCCCTCGGTGAACAGGTCGGGCCGCTGCGGCAGGAACTGCAGCGTGAGCGCGGGCCCCACGATGGACTTGCCCCTGGTCTGCGCCACCGGCCCCAGCATGTGCGGATTGCGGTAGCCCATGTGGCCGAGCGTGCCCGCAACGGTCGCCGCGCCGATGCCCTTGAGCGCTTCGATCATCGCCTTGGGCGGACGGGTGATGTCGGGAGTATGCGTCATTGTCGGTTTCCTGGAGCAGCGTCTGTTGAGGGGGTGCCGGACCCACGGCCGGCGGGTGCGCGGCCTGCCTCCGGCCCGAACAGCGGCTCCCGCGAAAAACGGCGGTCGATGCCGCCGCCGGTCCCGATTCTCGTGATCGTCATGGAGCTGCCCTGAAGGCGCAGGAGTCGGCGGCCCGGACTGACGCTTCGCCCGCGACCAAAGGCAGCTTCACAGAGGCTCCGATGGCTGTCAACCGCCGCCGCCCCTGCACTATCCTTGGCACCCCGTGCGGAGGTGAATGTCCATGTTCGAGCATTTCGTGGAGGCGCAGCGGCCGGTCATCGAAGCGGTGCTGCGCGAGCTCGCCGAGGGGAGAAAGGCGAGCCACTGGATGTGGTTCGTCTTTCCGCAGCTGCGCGGCCTTGGGCGCAGCCCAACGGCACGCCGCTTCGGGCTTGCCGATCTCGCGGAAGCGCGCGCCTACTACGCCCACCCGGAACTCGGCCCGCGGCTCCGCGAGTGCACGGGCTTGGTGCTTGCCGTCGAGGAGCGGACGGCACACGAAATATTCGGCTCGCCCGACGATCTCAAGTTCCGCTCATCGATGACGCTGTTCGGGCGGGCGGTATCCGAAGAGGCTCGCTTCGGCGAGGCATTGGCCCGCTTCTTCGGTGGCGAGGAGGACCCACTGACGCTCGATCTTCTCGGCCTCGACCGCTGACCAGGTCGCGGCCGTTACCCATCGAGACCGGTACGCCGTGCCCGCCGGTGCTTCCTGAACGCCGCAGCGATGGTGGACCGCTCGATCCCCATGTCTGCGAGGGTGCGGTCGTCGAACGCCAGGAGGCGGCTCATCTCCCGGTGGTCCCGTTCCCAGACGAGGTAGCGGTCGAGCAGGTCGCGAAGGAGGCCGATGGCCTTGATTGCGGGGCGCCGCCAGGGGTCGCTGCGGCTCGTCGGCTGGTACAGCATGGTCGTGCTCCTTGAGTACAGCGGCCCTCCCGAAACCTTGTCGTTCATTTTTGGAAGACCGCGATTTCTGCGCTGCGGGGAGAGTTGGCAGGGCCTCGATTTTTCCTCCGCATCTGGTCGTGATACTTGTGCTTTCGCGCGGTTGGTTGCTACAGACGAGGCTGCAACGATCGTTTCAGGAATGCAAAATGGCGACAGCAGACCCGATTTCCTGGGACGATCTCCGGCTCTTTCTCGACGTTGCGCGGCTGGGCGGGCTGACGCCGGCCAGCCGCACGACCGGCTTCAGCGCGGCGACGCTGGGGCGGCGCGTTACCGCGCTCGAGCAGCAGATCGGCGAGCCGCTCTTCATCCGCCGGCAGACCGGCTACGAACTCACGAGGGCCGGCAGCGATCTCCTCGCCCATGCCGAGGAGGTGGAGAACGCGATGCGGGCAATCGCCCGATGGCGCGAAGGCAATGTCGGGGAAAGGATCGTCCGCGTTTCGGCCGGTGCATGGACCTCGGCCTTCATCTCGCAGCACATCGACCAGATCTGGCACGTCGACGACGGCATTCGCGTCGAACTCGTCACCGCCTACGAAAAGGTCGACATCGGCCGCCGCGCCGCGGACATCGGCATCCGTTCGGCGCGGCCGACCGAACCCAACCTCGCGGGACGGAAGATCGGCAGCGTTGCCCATGCCCTTTATTGCGCACCGCGCCTCATCAACGGCGTCGAAGCGGGGATGTTCGTCGGTGTGACGGGGGAGGCCGCCAATGTCGCATCGGCCCGCTGGCTGATGGCGCATCACAGCGACCGCATCGGCGTGCGCGGCAACGACGTGCACGCCGTCCTCAATCTTGTCGTCGCCGGCGCCGGGCTCACCGTCCTTCCGTGTTTCGTCGGCGATGCCGACGCAAGGCTGGCCCGGGTTGCGCCGATCATTCCGGAACTCACGACCGAGCAGTGGATCGTGACGCACCACGAGGACCGCCACCGTCCCGAGGTGCGGCGAGTCGCCGACCGGATCGCCGGGCTCCTCAGCGAGCACGCTCCGCTGTTCCGCGGCGAGCTCGGCCGGCCATAGCCCTTGCGGCGAAATGCGCAGCGCCCGCCTCCTGCTCCGCCTTGCCGCCCGGCGGGCGTTTGACTAACGTGCCGCCCTCTCCTCTCCGGGTTTCCAGATGAAAATCGGTCTCGACCTGCCACCCCAGAAACGGGTCTATGGCGGTTTCTTCATTTACTCGTTCTGCATGGGCAGCCTGCCGCCGCGCCTGCCCGATATCCGCGCGGCCATGGGGATCGAAGAGGGCGCGCTGGGCCTTGCCCTGATCGGCGCGGCCGTCGGCACTCTCATTTCGCTGAGCTTCGCCGGCCCGATTCTCGAGCGGATCGGCTACCGCCGCGCGATCCTCGCGCTCATCCCCCTGCTGGCGCTCGCCTATGCGCTCGCGGTCTTTGCACCGGGCCCCGTCGCCTTCTTCATCCTGCTGCTCCCGGTGGGACTCATCATCGGCGGCATCGAGATCATCCTCAACCTCGAGGCCGACCGCACCGAACACAGCATCGGGCGGCGCATCATGAACCGGGCGCACGCCTTCTGGAGCTTCGGCTTTTTCGCCTCCGGCATCGTCAGCGCCCTCATTGCGCAGACGCGGCTCAGCCCGCAATTGCACCTGCTGCTCATGGTGCCGGTTGTCGTCGTCGGCGTCGCGGTGATTCTCGGCCGCTTCGATCCGGCGCCGCACCGCACCGGCGGGCCGGCCGAAGCTACGGCGCATTTCGCCGCGCCGACGCTCGCCATCCTTGTTCTCGTCGCCGTGACGCTTTCGGCGATGATCATGGAGGGTGCCGGCATCGACTGGTCGGCGATCTACATGACCGACGTCTTCGAAGTCTCGCCCTTCATCGCCGGCTTCGCGGTCGCGCTCGGCGCCTTCACGCAGGCGGTGACGCGGTATTTCGCCGATCCCTTCGTCGAGCGCTATTCGCCGAGCGTGGTCGCCCGCGTGCTGCTCGGCGTACTCGGCCTCGGCACGCTCCTCGTCTTCTTCGCGCCCGCCGGCTGGGTTGCCCTCGTCGGCTTCGGCCTCATGGGCATGGGGACGAGCGTCCTCTTTCCGCTGGCCATGTCGGCCGCCGCGCAGCGCACGGACCGGCCCGCCGCGACCAACGTCGCCTCGCTGGCACAGATTTCGTTCGTCGCCTTTCTCCTCGGCCCGCCGCTCCTCGGCTTCGTCGCCGAACACTGGGGGCTGCGCTGGAGCTTCGGCATCGGGCTGCCGCTCGTCGTCCTGAGCCTTGTCATTGCGGGGGCGCTCGGATCAAAACCGGTCCCGCGCGAGGTCGACTGAGCGATGAAACCGCATCACCGCGTCTATGGCGTGTTCTTCATCTTTGCGCTGATCACCGGGGCGCTCCTGTCGCGCCTCCCCGATCTTCAGGTAAGGCTCGGGCTTACCGAGGGTGAGCTCGGCCTGACCCTCATCGCCATGTCCGTCGGCTCGATGATCTCGCTCACCCTGTCGCCGCCGCTCATCGCGCGGCTCGGCGCCCGCGTGACGGCCTTCATCACCACCCTCGGCCCATCGGCCATGATGCTGGCGATCCCGTTCATGCCCTCCGCTCCCTGGGTCGCAGCGGCATTCTTCGTCGCCGGCCTCTTCGCCGGCGCTCTCGAGGTCAACGTCAACCTCGAAACGGACCGGCACGAAGCGCGGCTCGGCTATCGCATCATGAACCGGGCGCACGGCATGTGGTCGATCGGCTTCTTCGTCACCGCGCTGATCGGCGCTGCGGTGCGCCAGTTCGCGATCTCCATCGAGGTGCACATGATCGCGGCCTTCGTCGTCGTCGCGGTCGCCTGCATCGTCGTCTTCTCGGGCATCGAGAACGCACCGCCGCGGCCCGACAGCCACGAAGGCAAGGCGCCGCTCGTCGCGCTGCCGACAATCCCGCTGCTCGCGCTCTGTCTCATCGGCGCGGCGCCGCTCCTCGTCGAGGGCGCGGGGATCGACTGGTCGGCGATCTACATGCGCGACGTCTTCGGCGTCGTGCCCTTCGTCGGCGGCATGAGCCTCACGCTCTTTGCGCTCTTCATGGCCATCGCGCGGCTGAGCGTCGATCCGGTGGTGGACCGCTTCGGCCCGCGAAACGTCGTCGTCACCCTGCTCTGCGTTTCCGCCGCCGGCCTCGTCTGCGTTGCTGCCGCGCCGCATCCGTTCATTGCGCTTTTCGGCTTCGCGCTGATGGGCGTCGGTTGCAGCGCTGTCTATCCGCTTGCCATTTCCGAGGCGGCGCAGCGCACGGACCGGCCTGCCGCGGCGAACGTCGCGGCGGTCAGCCAGGTGAGCTTCGTCGTCTTCTTCCTCGGCCCGCCGCTCCTCGGCTTCCTCGCCCAGCACTTCGGCATCCGGCTTTCGTACATCATCTGCCTTCTGCCGGTGGCGGCGAGCCTCCTCGTCGTACGGGCGCTGTCGAACCGGCGCACGACTGCCGGGGCGCCCGTGCTAAGCTCGCCCCATGGCTGAGCTGCCGCTCATCGTCGACCTTCGGCAATCGCCGACGGCGCTGCGGGTCCAGCGCGGAATCATGCGGTTCCTGCGCGAGGCGCATGACTTCTGCTGCTTCGCGGAGGTGCCGCTGGCCAACGGCCGCCGCGCCGACGTCCTCGGTCTCGGACCCAGGGGCGAGATCTGGATCGTCGAGATCAAGTCCTCGCTCATCGACTACCAGGTCGACCGCAAGTGGCCGAACTACAAGGACTTCTGCGACCGCTTCTTTTTCGCCAAGCCGCCCGAGCTCGACCCCGACATCTTTCCGGCGAGCGAGGGGCTTATCGTCGCTGATGCGCACGACGCCGCGATCCTCCGGATGGCCGACGAGTCGCTGCTTCCCGGCGCGCGGCGCAGGGCCCTGACGCTCAAGCTCGCGCGCCTCGGCGCCGATCGCGTCCATACGCTCATGGATCCGGGCGAGCTGAAATAAAGGGCCGGTCCGGCTATTCGCCCCGCTCGGCGCGCACCTCGCCCGGATGCGTGATGACCGGCGGAGCCTTGAGCGCATCGCCGCCGAGCTCGCGCTTGAGTCCCTCGACGATCGCCAGCCGGCTCCGGTCGTCGGGTGCGTGCTGCAGCCGGTTGGAGAGTTCGATGATCAGCTGGGCATAGGCGTTGTGCCAGTCGGTCGTCACCTGGCTGAGATCGATGCGGGCCGTCGACGGCTTGATCATCCCCGCGACGCCCTCGGCCCGCAATTCAAACGTGTCGTCGAGCAGCGGCAGGATCACCTGATCGCACCCGAGGCCATATTCCGACATGACCGCCGCGCGCAGCGCTTCGCGTTCTTCGTTCTCGCCGTGCGTAAGGAATACGGCGCCGTGCGCCGGCAGGCGGGCCTTTATCCAGGCCATCAGCTCGCTGTGGTCGGCATGCGCCGAATAGCCGTCGAGGCTGCGCACCGCGGCCTTCACCGGAACGAGATGACCGTGGATGCGAACTTCCTTCGCGCCCGACCTGATGATCTGCCCTAGCGTCCCCGGGGCCTGGTAGCCGACGAAAAGGACAGTGGCGTTGCGCCGCGGCAGGTTGGCCCTCAGGTGATGCTTGATGCGGCCGGCGTCGCACATGCCGGAGGCCGAAAGGATGATGACCCCGCCGTGGATGCTGTTGATCGCCTTGCTCTCCTCCACCGCTTCGACGATGCGGAAGCGCGGATCGGCGAAGAGCTCCCTGGCCGAGAGCTCGGTGTCCTCGAACATGGCAGCGTGTTCCTGGTAGACCCTCGTTACGCTGCTCGCGAG
>CAYRNE010000103.1:0-8844 GCA_964425245.1 uncultured Devosia sp. | reverse complement strand
GTGTAGCAACGTTTGCAGACATGAGATTCTCGCCTAGAAAGAAACCTTGGAAGGTGGTGTGCCGCTGCCGCCTACGAGAATGTCGAAATCGACGCCCTTGTCGGCTTGCTGTACGTGATCGAGAAACAACCGGCCGTAACCCCTGTGGTAGTGAGCTGGCGGCGCGGTCCAAGCCGCGCGTCGACGGGCAAGTTCTTCGTCGGAAACCTCCATATGTAATCTTCGGCGAACGACATCGAGTTCGATGATGTCACCGGTACGCACCAAGGCGAGAGGGCCTCCGATCGCGGCCTCTGGCGCAACGTGCAGAATCACTGTGCCGTAGGCGGTGCCGCTCATCCGACCGTCCGAAATGCGCACCATGTCCGTCACACCGCGGTCCAGTAGTTTCTTCGGCAGCGGAAGATTTCCCACTTCTGACATACCCGGATAGCCGATGGGTCCGGCGTTCTGCAGCACGAGCACGGAGTTTTCGTCGACATCGAGATCAGGGTCGTCGATTCGCTCCCAGAGATCCTCGGCGCTCGAAAAGACCATTGCTCTGCCGCGGTGCTGAAGTAGGCGTGATGAGGCCGCCGAAGGTTTTAGTACGGCACCATCAGGGGCGACGTTTCCTCGCAGGACGACGATGCCACCGTTGGGGGTGAGTGGCCGCGACAGCGGTCGGATGACTTGATCATCATATGAGGTTGCATTGCGGATCAGCTCACCGAGTGAAATGCCGTCGACCGTCGGTACATTGAGACTTAGCCGGTCCGCGATCTTGTTCATCAGTGCCGGCAGTCCCCCCGCGTAATAAAACTCCTCCATCAGGAAGCGGCCGGATGGCTTGAGATCGACGAGGCAGGGAACGTCGCGCCCCAGCGCATCCCAGTCATCGAGCGTCAACTCGACGCCCAAACGCCCCGCAAGGGCAAGCAAGTGAAGAACCGCATTGGTCGAGCCGCCTATGGCGCCGTTGACCACGATGGCGTTCTCAAACGCGGACCGCGTGAGAATGTCGGACATGCGCGTATTGGCATGAACCAGTTCCACGACACGGTGGCCAGCCTTCTCGCAAAGCGCGAGCCGCCGGCTATCGGCAGCCGGGATGGCAGCATTGGTGGAAAGTGCGATGCCGAGTGCTTCGCTCAGCGACGCCATGGTTGAGGCCGTACCCATGGTCATGCAGGAGCCGGCCGAGCGGCTCATTGCTGCCTCCGCGGCCTCATATTCGTCACGGGTCAGCTTGCCCGCCCGATACTCCTCGTCGAAGCGGAAAATATCGGTGCCCGAGCCGAGATTTCGACCGCGGAAGCGGCCGTTGAGCATGGGACCCCCGGAGACGAGAATTGCAGGCACATTGCAGCTCGCTGCCCCCATCAGCAGCGCCGGCGTAGTCTTGTCGCAACCGGCCAGGAGCACGACCCCGTCGATCGGATTGCTCCGAATCGTCTCCTCGACATCCATCGCCGCAAGATTGCGAAACATCATTGTCGTCGGCCGCATCAACGGCTCGCCGAGACTCGTGACGGGGAATTCCAGCGGGAAGCCGCCGGCCATGAGCACCCCCCGCTTCACATGCTCGGCAAGCTCTCGCAGGTGCCGGTTGCAGGGGGTGAGCTCCGACCAGGTATTCGCTATCCCGATCACCGGACGGCCGTCGAACAACTCGGGCCCGAAGCCTTGCGCTTTCATCCAGCTCCGCGGGACGAATCCGTGCTTGCCCTCTCGCGCGAACCATTCTGCGCTGCGCAGTGGCCCTCTTCTGTTTCGGCGCTGAGTGGAAGTGGGAGGCATGTTGAACCGTAGTTATCGCCAGAAGTATTTATTTGCGGGAATGCTCGGGCTCTAACCAGGATGATCCGCATAACCGGTGGCGCTGGCCCCCGCGCCTGGCTGGCGGAACCGGCGCGGAGCGCGGTAGAGTGGTTCCGGCGCCGGCAGCGGCGGCGCTACAGCGTCGAGCGCGACCGTCACGCCGGATTTCGCCGCCTCGATGATCGCCCAGGCGACTCGCAGCGCCTCGTAGCCTTCTTCGACCGGAATGGGCACCGGCTGTTTGTCGCGAACTGCCTCAATGAACTCGGTGAGGTGCCATTCAAGCGACTTCTGGAAATTGCCTTCGTCGACATCCGCGAAGAATGGCGTCCAGATTCGATCAAGCTTGGAATTGAGGGTGGAGAGGCGGAACTCGGCCGAGGCATCGCGAGCGGTTGTTCGCCCAAGCGTGCCTTGGCATTCAAGCCACATTGTATCGTTGGAGAGCGCACCGTCGACGCCACCAAGCAGCGTGCCGATCGCCCCGCTCTCGAAGCTGAAAAGGGCACCGACGCTCGTGCGTCTTTTCGGGTCTTGGCCTGGGGCCGCAACGGCCGAGACCGAACGGATCGGCCCGCCGAAGGCGAGGAGCAGGTTGATGCCGTGGATATGATGGGTGATCGCTACGGCCACGTCCTGGTCGATGTTCGGCGGCGGCCAGCGATGCGAGAAACGCCATGCGTAGGAGATCGGCCGCCCGATTTCCCCGTCGTCCAGTGCTTGGCGTGTGAGTTGGAAGGGCATCAGGTAGCGCATGTTGAAGTTGACGCCGCAGGGAACTTGGCGCTCGCGAGCAAGCTGTACGAGGCGCGCGGCTTCTTGCAGCTCGAAGGTGAGGGACTTTTCAATGAGGGTGGGGATTCCTGCCTCGAGCAGGAGCGAAGCGGGAGCGAAGTGTTCGAGTTCACCCGTCGACACCGTCGCGAGATCGAGCGCTTCATGGCGCAGCATGTCCTCAACAGAAAGATAAAAGCGCGCGCCGAACTTGTGGGCCACCGCAGCAGTCTTTTCCTGGGTGCGGCCGCACACGGCCACCAATTCCGTATGAGGATTGGAAACGAACGCACGCATATGCGCCTGTCCCCAAGGTCCGCACCCAACGACTGCAGCTTTCATGAGATTTGGCACCGCCGTCACCGACCGTCGCTATTCGGTGCGAACATATGGCCACCTGGGGTGAAGAGTTCGCGCGCTTGGTACGGGAACCGTAACTCCCAATCCTGCGCCTCGCGAAAGAGCGCATGGGCGCCAGCCGAGATGAGATGGCCAACCGAGTCAGCTCCGACAACCATACTCACCACCAAGGCATAGTTGCCCTGCGAGAGGTAGAGCTCGTTGCTGATGTCACGCACCACGCGGAACGATTGAATGGCATCCACACCGTCGAGTTCGGCGAACCGACGGGCGTATGAGCCGAACCAGCCTTCGAACTCCGCCGTCAGAGACTGCGGCACTTCAAACCGTTCCGCGAGGATGTCACTGTCCAGGTGCGGAACCCCAAAGGACTCGATCTGGTCATAGACGTTCCCGGTGAACCACTGATCCTCCAGCGGATCGTAGGCATCGATCCAGGTGCGCCCGTCAGCTACGGCCTCCTTCAGCGTTTCGCTGTTCAGCCACTGCCGCATTCGGTCGAGATCAGGCGCGCGATAGGCGACGGCACGGCGCCCGCGGGCGCTGAGCGCCTGCGGCAGGCGCGGATCGCTCAGTCGGCGGTACATTGTGGAACTGGTCACGCCCGGCCCCCGGACGAGGTCGTACATGTGTTTGTCGACCTCCCATTTGTCCCAGTCATCGGCGCGCGCCAGCTTGGGCGAGGAGCGGGTGAACAGCAGCGCCTGATCGATCCCCGACATCGTGGCCTAATCCTTTATGTTGAGTTCTTCGCGGATGCTGGCGCTGCCGCCACCCACGATCAGCTCGACGAGCCGATCCACCGCGATTTCGTCTCCGGTTAGCTCGGAGGCCTTGCGACCATGTCGCAATACAATCACCCGGTCGGCCAACGCGGCAACGTGAGGCATCATGTGACTGATGATGACCACGGCGACGCCAGCATCGGCAACGCGTCGCGCGAGCCGTAGCACCGCGCCAGCCTCCTTGACGCCAAGCGCAGCCGTCGGTTCGTCCATGAAGAGCACGGACGAGGCCCAAAATGCCGAACGCGCGACCGCAACAGACTGCCGCTGACCACCGGAGAGACGCCCCATGGGCACGCCGGCGATATGGGGAATGCGCACGTCAAGGTCCCTGAGCTGCGTGCGCGTCCGCTCCGTCATTGTCTTGCGGTCGAGGATACCGAACCTGCCCGCGATCCCCGGCATCAGCACCTCGCGACCGAGGAAAAGGTTGGCGACGACATCCCGGTTCGGGCAGAGAGCAAGGTCTTGGAAAACGGCCTCTATGCCCATCTGCCGAGCACGGCGAGGACTGTCGAAAGTGACAGACCGGCCACCGACCTCGAGTGTGCCCGTATCGGGTTTGGTCACGCCGGTCAGAATCTTGACGAGCGTCGACTTGCCAGCCCCATTGTCCCCGACGATGGCGAGAATCTCGCCCGCCCGGAGCTCGACATCCACTCCCTCTAGCGCGGTGATGCTGCCATAGGTCTTGCCGAGATTTCGGCCGCGAACAACGACATCCCCGCCGGCCGCACGGGCAACCGCAGTCTCTTGATGATCGGCCGAAGTCATAGCGCTCCCCTCCGGCGGCGACGCAATTCGTCGACAGTGACGGCGAGGATCAGCACAACGCCCTGGACGAACATCTGCACCTCGGCACGGACACCGAGCAGGTTGAGCCCGTTGGCGAGCACACCCAGCAGGATAACGCCGAGAAACGTGCCGACGACCGTGCCTCGGCCTCCGGTCAGCGCCGGTCCGCCCAAGATCACCGCGGCGAGGATGGTGAGTTCGGCTCCGATGCCGACATTCGGATAGGCCGCGTTGTTGACGGAGGCCAGCAGCGCGCCGGCAAATGCGGCGGAGCAGGCGCTGAGAACATATATCGTCGTGCGTAGCCGGCCGACGGAAATACCAGCAAGTGCTGTGGCGCTCTCGCTGCCGCCGAGCGCGTAAACGCGGCTGCCGAAACGGGTGTAGTGCATGATAAGTCCCACCACCACGAATGTGGCGATGAGCATCAGTACGGCGCTGGGCATGCCCAGCAGTTCGCCGTTGCCGAAGGCGATGAAGGCATCCTTCCCGAACAAAGAGATCGGCACCGACCCGGTCCACATGAAAATCAAGCCACGGATCGCGAACTGCGTACCGATCGTGGCGATCAGCGGGTTGATGCCGACCTTGACGATGAGCAAGGCATTGAAAAGGCCCGCGGCTGTACCCGCGGCGATCGCCGCGAGAAGCGCGAGTGGCGTGTTGTCGACAAGTCCCAGGAATTGTGCGGCTACGATGCCTCCCATAGCCATGACGGAACTCAGCGACAGGTCGAGTCCGCCACTGACAAGTACGATCGTGGCAAACGCCGCTACTATGCCGTAGACGGCCGCCGCCTTGCCGATGTTGTAGAAATTGTTGAGGTCGAAGAAGTATGGCGACGCCAGCGAGAAGAAGAGAATGGCGGCGGCTATCGCCAGCGCAAGCCCGATGACTTCGCCGCCGATCGGAATAACGTAGCGCCCACCGAGAACGGCGGAGCCAACCGAGCCGCCCGCGACGAGTTGTGCTTTCGATTCGTCTCTGCCGCTCATCCTCGGAATTCTCCCCGATTTAGATGATCGCCGCCGGCCACGTGACCGGCGGCGTAGGGATGATCCGGACTAGAGATCGTCGGGGGTGATCGGCGTGGCCGCCGGTACGTTGTAGGCGGGCACGGCCTCCCCAGCGAGAACATCCTGGGCGATAGCCAGCATCGCAATGGCCCAACCATCGACGAGGTCCAGATCGAGGTTCACCTGCAGGATCGAGCCGGCCTTCATGGCAGCAAGCTGCTCGGTATTTGCGTCGCGCCCGGCTGTGAGGGCGTTATCGGGGGTAAAACCTGCGGCCTCAAGCGCCTGTGCCATTCCGAATGCCTTGACGTCGTTCCAGGCGCTGCCGACTACGTACTTGGCCTGCGGATGGGCGGTAAGCCAATCGGTCAATGCCGTCTTCGAACCGAGCGGGCCGTCGGCCTGCGAACAGACAAGAATGTCGCTGACGCGATCGTCCGGAATGCCGAACTCCGCCTGAACCGTCTCGGCAAACCCGACCATCAGGTCCTCTGCCGTGCCCGGTCCCGATGCGGTTACGGGGTCGCCGCACGAGACGATCCAGATTTCATCGGCTGGCCAGCCCTTCTCCTTGATCAGTTCAATGGCGGCTTTGGCCATGACCACGCCATTCTCCTTGTGAATGGCCTGCACCGTCGGCGCCGGGAAGGGGTAGTTCGGCATACCGAAGACGTTGACCATCGGGATGCAGGCTTCCTTGTACTTGATCTGCACTGCTGGATTGAGGTCGGGCATGATCAACTGCGAAAGAACGAGGTCGACCTTCATCTGCACTGCCTGATCGGCATTCTGGATCGGCCGCATGGTGTCGGGAAATGCATTGTCGAGCACGATCACCTCGATGCCCGCGGCCTCGCCCAGTTCGACGAGCTTCTTGGCCTCGGCCACGAATACCGGGTTGGTCTGTTCCTCAGGGGTGAAGACGATGCGTAGTGGCTCGTCGCTTTTCGTTACCTCCGCGACATAGGGCCCTGAGCCTTCGGCCGGCTCGAACATGCAGCTTTGCTCATTCCATTTGAGGTATTCGGGGCTAGTCACGTCGAAGCTTGCGGAGGCGATGACCTCCTGGGCGATCGTTTGCCCGGCGCTCATGCTGGTGGCGAGCAGCGATGCCGCTCCCAGGAGCACTAGGCGCTTACCGATTCTGTTGGATTGGCGTTCGTTCGATACGTGCATCGTCTCCTCCCGTGATGCAATACAGTTATCGTTAAATGTAACGCTGACACGGAGGCAGGGTGGCCGTCAAGTGGAGAACCGAACGACAGTTGGCCCTAGACCCACCCCGCGTCCACTACGAAGCTTTGCGATGTGCAGTGCCGGCTGTCGTCGGCGGCGAGGAAGAGAGCCATTCGCGCCACGTCGGCCGGCACGACCTTCTCGGGCAGGCACTGGCGCTCAAGGATGAGTCGCTCGCCTTTTGGGTCCAGATAGCGTTCGATCTGCTTCTGGGTCATTACCCAGCCCGGCACGAGACAATTGACACGGATCATGTCCGGCCCGAACTCGCGGGCGAGCGCCCGCGTCATCGCCTCTATACCCCCTTTCGCGGTGACGTAGGTAACTGCTCCAGCGGCTCCCATTCCAACCATGATGGAGCCCAGATTGATTATCGAGCCACCACCTCGGGAAAGCATAGCTTTTCTGGCGGCCTGGGCGGCAAAGAACTGGTGGTCCAGGTTCACCGCCAGGCCTTGTCTCCACTGGGCGGGGTCGACGCTGTCCGCCCGGTGCCTGTCATCAATCGCCGCATTGTTCACGAGCACATCTATGCCGTCGCCCGCCGCAAATGCCTCAATCTGCCGTTGCAGGGTCGCGGTGTCGGTGAGGTCGCATTCCGCGAAGGTTACAGCATTCGGGCGAGCCAGGCGCTCGGCCACGCGGTTCCCTGACTCCGCGTCGATATCGACAAAATGCACGCGCGCACCCTGGGAGGCAAAATGCTCGACAAGGCTCTCGCCAATGCCGGAAGCACCGCCCGTGACAAATACACCCTTCCCCTGCAGGCTCGGATAGGTGGCATAGACGTGCGTCATGAATGACCCTAGAATTGTCGCCAGTCCATTTAAGGATAAATCAATTAGGAGGGAAGGGGATTTGGCGAGTCCCATGGAGCGGGCCGGCAGCAAGGGTCGTGCGACGATCAAGGATGTAGCCAAGGCCGCTGGCGTTTCCGCGATGACTGTCTCCAATGTGCTCAATGGTCGCCTGCAGTTTGTGAGCGCAGCGACCAAGAGACGGGTCGAGCGCGAGATCGCTCGCCTTGGATATCGGCGGCAGGCAAGCGCGCGCAGTCTGCGCGTGGCGGAGCACCGTTCCATCGGCATGGTCATTGTTGACGAGTCTCCGTTCTTCCTCACCGATCACTTCACCTGCCAGGTGGTCGCCGGTCTCGCCAACGTTTTGAATGCGGTCGATTACACGTTGACGCTACAGGGGATGCGCGGCGATCAACTCGCCAACTCAATGATCATGCGCAGCTTCGAGGTCGCTGGCTTCTGCGCGATGATCTCCGGCAGCAGGCCCGAGCGGCTCGAAACGATCGAACGCCTGTCGCGCCTCGAACAGCCATTGGTGGTTTTTCAGGAGACGGCGAGCTTCGACAGCCCCGACATTTGTGTTATCAGACAGGACGACTACGGTGGCGGCAGGCTCCTTGCCGATCATCTGCTCGCCCGTCGTGTCGGCAAGTACCTTGTTGTGGTTCCGAGACAGGGATGGCCGGCGATCGAGAACCGGCTCTCAGGCTTGCGAGATGGGCTGGCCGAGAATCCGTCCGTGGCCATTGAGACGGTGGTCTCGAACAGTGAAGCCTTCGCTGATGTACAGACCACCGTCGCGGAGTACCTGACAAAGAACGCCGCCCCGGATGCAGTGGTAGGCGCGAATGATGCCGTCGCCACGGCAGCAATGCTCAGCTTCCTCGAAAGCGGCTACCGTGTGCCCGATGACGTACGCATTGTCGGTTTCAATGGCTTCGAGGCCCACCGATATACGCAGCCGCGGCTGACCACCGTTATTTCGGCACCTTACGAGCTGGGGGAGTGCGCCGGCCGCGCCATGCTGCGACGGCTAGAGCAGGGCAGCTTTGAGCGGAACGAATACGTGCTGCCAGTGATCTTTCAACCGAGCCAGTCAACATAAGGCTAAGGATCTGTTCCCCGTTCTGCAAATTGGACCACGCGCGATTAGCCGCGCGGGACAGCCCAGATCGCGACGACCCACAGCGAAAGCAATCAAGGAAACCAGGAAGACCCAGATGCGAGGATCACCCAGCCAATTCCGTGCTGAGCATCCGAACGCCAGGCGGGGCAGAA
>CAYRNE010000102.1:4534-8960 GCA_964425245.1 uncultured Devosia sp. | reverse complement strand
CGCTCACCGGCTATCACTGGGGCCTGCCGCGCAAACGCGCCATGCTCGGAGGGGAAGCGGGAGTGGCGGGCCGGACGTGATCCCGTCCTCCGCGACGAATCAAGGGAGAGGACTCAATTCCGTCAGCAGCCTCGTGGTAAGCCTCTCACGAAGAGGAGGAGGCGTTGCCCGGTCAGAGCGTGACCTTCTCGCTGAGCGTTCCGTCCGATCCGATACGGTAGATCACCGGCTCGCCGGTCGCGATCTCGCGTTTCAGAATCTCCTCGGGCGTCAAGGACTCGATCGCCATCATCAGCGCACGCAGCGAATTGCCGTGCGCCGCGACGAGCACGGTCTTGCCGGCCCTGAGGTGCGGGAGGATATCGGCTTCGTAATAGGGCAGGACGCGGGCGGCCGTGTCCTTGAGGCTCTCGCCGCCGGGCGGCGGCACGTCATAGGAGCGCCGCCACTGGTGCACCTGCTCCTCGCCCCATTTTTCGCGCGCATCGTCCTTGTTGAGACCGGCAAGATGGCCATAGTCGCGCTCGTTCAGTGCCTGGTTGCGGGTGATCACGACATTGACGACGCCGAGTTCCTCGAGGATCAGGTCGAGCGTCTGGTGCGCGCGGGTCAGGGCGGAGGTGTAGTAGAGGTCGGGCGCATAGCCTGCGGCCTTGAGCCGCCGCCCGGTCTCATGGGCCTCCTCGATGCCCTTTTCGGTGAGCGGCGGGTTCTTCCAGCCGGTGAAGAGGTTCTTGAGGTTCCACTCGCTCTGCCCGTGGCGAACGAGGATCAGCGTACCTGCCATGAAACTGTTCCTAGCGATTGAAGCCGAGCACGTCGGCCATGGAATAGAACCCGGGCTTCTGATCCCTGGCCCAGAGTGCGGCGCGCACCGCGCCCTCGGCAAAGAGCGCGCGGTCGTCGGCGACGTGCCGCAGCTCGACGCGCTCGGCCGGTCCCGCGAAGATCACCGCGTGCTCGCCGATGACGCTGCCGCCGCGTAGCGCCGCAAAGCCGATGCTGCCGGGCTCGCGCGGCCCGGTATGGCCGTCGCGCACCCGGACCGACGCCTCGCTGAGGCTGACATTGCGACCGGCGGCCGCGGCCTCGCCGAGCATCAGCGCGGTGCCGGAGGGCGCATCGACCTTGCGGTTGTGGTGCATCTCTAGGATTTCGATGTCGAAGCCAGGAAGCGCGGCCGCGGCCTGTTCGACGAGTCCCAGGAGGAGATTGACGCCGAGCGAGAAATTGCCGGCTTTGACGATACGGGCGCCGGCCCTCGCGGCGTGGCGCAGCGCCGACTCCTCCTCGTCGGTGAAACCCGTGGTTCCGACGATGTGGACGAGCCCGCGCTCCGCCGCCTTCTTCGCCAGCGCGACGCTGGCGGCAGGCGTGGTGAAATCGAGAATGCCCTGGGCCAGCGCCAGCGCCGCCTCGACGTGATCGACGATCGCGACACCGAGCGGCTCGATGCCCGCCTGCTCGCCGGCGTCCCTGCCGATGGCGGGCGACCCGATCCGGTCGAAGGCGGAGGCGACGCCGATGCCCTCCGCCGCCGTCACGGCACGGATATTGGCAGCGCCCATGCGCCCGCCGGCACCGGCGATCGCGATTCTGAAATCGGCCATGAGGCACCCCGTGGACTGAGCGGCCTATAGCGCAGCAGGCCGGATCGGCAAAGGCCTCACGCGACCCGGAGGCCGCCGGCCATATCGGCGAGGATGAGATCGGCTGCCGCCGCCGGGTCGGGCGCGGCGGTGATCGGCCGGCCGACGACGAGGTGGCTCGCGCCTGCCGCAATCGCCTCCTGCGGCCCCATGATGCGCTTCTGGTCCCCGCGCGCGGCGCCAGCCGGCCGGATGCCCGGGGTAACGACCGCCATGCGCGGACCGGCGATGGCGCGGACCATCGCGGCTTCCCGGGGCGAGCAGACGATGCCTCCCACTCCTGCCGCCTTCGCCTGTTCCGCGCGGAGCGCCGCGAGTCCCGCTGCATCGCGCGCGTAGCCCGCTTCGGCGAGGTCGCTGTCGTCCATGGAGGTCAGGACGGTGACGCCGAGGAGAGTCAGGCCCGAGCTCGCGGCGCCGCGCACGGCCGCCCGCATCGCCTGGGGGTAGGCGTGAACGGTGAGCATTGTCGCGCCGGTCGCTGCGATGGCCGCAGCGGCCTTTTCCACCGTGTTGTCGATGTCGAGCAGTTTGAGATCGAAAAAGACGCGCTTGCCGGCTGCAATGAGCGCCGTACCCAGGGCGAGTCCGTCGCCGCCGTAAAAGAGCTGGTAGCCGATCTTGAAGAAGTCGGCGCGGCCATCGAGCATCCCGACCAGCCGTTCGGCTTCGGCGCGGCTATCGACGTCCAGAGCGACGATGAGGGTTCCAGCGGTTCGAGAGGGCATTCGCGAATCTCCTTGGGCTGGAACGAAGCCCTTGGCACATCGGTGGGGTCGCGGCAACCCACGGCCCGCCGGCCGCTCGTCCCAAGATTGCTGCAAGGGCGAACGAATCCAGGTAGTATGGTTTCATAATATCGGGAGATTCGTTTGCAGCAGCAGGCCCTTTCGGCCATCGTTGCCTGGGTGAGACTGGAGCAGGCCTTCGAGACGCTGACGCTCGATCTCAAGCGCCGCTATGGGCTAACCCGGCTGCAGCTTTCCGTGCTGCAGATCCTGCGCGAGCGGCCGCAGTTGCCGCTCGCCGCGTTGCGCAAGGCGCTGGTCGCCCATCCGGCGACGCTCGGCCAGGCCATCGACAAGCTGCGCGTAAAGGAATTGGTAATCGTCCGGCGCGACCCCGGCGACAAGCGCTCGCGGCTCATCGCACTGACGGCGACAGGGAACGCCCTTATCGCCGATGCGCCGCTTACGGGCGCCGTCCGGCTGCGGGACGTGCAGGTCGAGCCCGCCCGCCTCGAGCGGCTGACGGCGGCGCTCGAAGACGCGGTGGAACTGTTCGGCCTCGAGCGCTGGGCGCCGGGGCGGCAGCGGACCGTAGCCGGCAAGGACGAGGAGAGTTCCGATGAACGATGAGCCGGCGGCGCTGCCGTTTCATTTGCGTGATGCCCGGGTCGCCGTGACCGGCGCCGCGAGCGGCATCGGGTTGGCGACGGCACGCCTCCTCGCCGCGATGGGGGCGCGGCCGATCCTGCTCGACCGCGACGGCGCGGCGGCCGCGGCGGCGGCGGAGGGTCTCGAGGGAGCCGAGGGGCGCGACCTGGACGTCACCGACGAGGCGGCGGTCGCGACATGCTTTGCCGCACTTGGCCCGCTCGAGGGGCTCGTCAATTGTGCCGGCATCGCCATCCGCCGGCCAGCGGTGGAGCATGCCGTTGCCGACTGGGACCGGGTGCAGGCGGTCAACGTAACGGGCAGCTTTCTGTGCGCCCGCGCGGCGGCACGCGGGATGATCGAAGCCGGCCGCCCGGGCGCCATCGTCAACACCGCTTCGATCATGGGAATGTCGGGGGGAGGTCTCTATCCCAACGTTTCGTACCAGACGAGCAAGGGCGCGGTCGTCAACATGACGCGCGCTCTCGCCGTCGAATGGGCGCCGCATCGCATCAGGGTCAACGCCGTGGCCCCGACCTATGTGCGGACCCCGTTCATCAAGGCGCTGCTCGAGCAGCCCGATCTCGTTGCCCGGATCGAGGCCATGACCCCGCTTGGACGGCTGGCGGAGCCCGAGGAGGTCGCGCAGGCGATCGTCTTTCTGGTCTCGCCCGCCGCGGCGATGATCACCGGTCACACGCTCCCGGTCGACGGCGGCTTCCTCGCGCAATAGGCGAGGGGGCGGTCAGATCCCGCCGCGGGAGAAGTGCGTCAGCTCGCGCACGACCTGGCCCACCTTCCACTGGATGTTCTTCTCGTTAGGGTTGCCGCCGGCATCGAAAACGTCGGGCCAGGGGCCGATGCCGAGCAGGGTCGGCGCGACCAGCGCGCCGATCTTCGAGAGCGAATCCCTCAGGTGCGACAGGGCAAATATGGTCGCATACTTGCCGTCACTCACCCCGCCGATGCCGAAGACCGCATGCCTGAACGGGTTCGGCTTCTGACGGCTGACCCAGGCGATCATGTTGACGACGAGCGGCGGCAGGCCCCCGTTGTATTCGGGCGTCGCGATGAAGACGATGTCGTTGCTGCGGAAGAGATCGGCGAGGCGTCCGGCCGCTTCGGGCGACTCGCCCCGGTCCTCGATGTCCTGGTTGAAGATCGGCATCTCGAACTCGGCAAGGTCGAGATCGGTGACCGCAACCCCGGCTTCGCGCAGCTTCATCGAGATGTGCCGTCGCAGGAGCTCGTTGATCGAACCGCTGCGCAGCGAACCGCAGAGGGTGAGGGCGGTGCGATTGGACGCTTCAGTCATTGCGCATTCCGTAGCATGCCCACGAGGTTCGGCAAGCTCACCATGAGGGCGGCCGAACGCGCCAGGGCCTCATCTGAGACCGTCGA
>CAYRNE010000102.1:0-4524 GCA_964425245.1 uncultured Devosia sp. | reverse complement strand
GGGCCGGGCCGGATCAATCCTGGAACAGGTTCTTCAGCCTGTCGAAGAAGCCGCCCGAGGTGGGCGAGGTTTCGCTGGAGGACGCCTTCTCGAATTCCTCGAGCAGCTCGCGCTGGCGGCGCGTCAGGTTCTGCGGCGTCTCGACGTCGAGCTGCACGTAGAGATCGCCCACGTCCTTGCTCCTCAGGACCGGCATGCCCTTGCCCTTGAGCCGCACGCGCTGGCCCGGCTGCGTGCCGGGCGCCACCTTGACGCGGGCGCGGGCGCCGTCGAGCGTCGGCACCTCGAATTCGCCGCCGAGCGCCGCCGTGGTCATGGCGATGGGGATGCGGGCATAGAGATCGGCGCCGTCGCGCTGGAACAGGTCGTGCGGCTTCACCGAGACGAAGATGTAGAGGTCGCCGGGCGGTCCGCCGCGGATGCCCGCCTCGCCCTCGTCGGCAAGCCGGATGCGGGTGCCGTCCTCGATGCCCTTGGGGACGTCGACCGAGAGCGTCCGGTTCTGCTGCCGCCTTCCCTGGCCGCCGCAATCCGAGCAGGGCTGGTCGAGCATCTGCCCCCGCCCCTGGCAGACCGGGCAGGTACGCTCGATGGTGAAGAATCCTTGCGCCGCGCGCACCTTGCCGTAGCCGTTGCAGTGCCGGCAGGTCGACATGCCGGTGCCGGGCTTGGCGCCCGAGCCCTCGCAGGTGGTGCAGGTGACGAGCGTCGGCACGTCGATCTCGACGGTGCGGCCGGCGAAGGCTTCCTCGAGCGTGATTTCGAGATTGTAGCGCAGGTCGGAGCCGCGCAACCGCGACTGTCCGCCGCCGCCGCCGGGGCCGCGGCCGCGCCCCATGAAATCGCCGAAAATGTCCTCGAAAATATCGGACATCGAGGAGGTGAATTCGGGCCCGAAGCCATGCGCGCCGCCGCGCCCCATGCCGCCCTCGAAAGCGGCGTGCCCGAAGCGGTCATAGGCCGCCCGCTTCTGCGGGTCCTTCAGCGTATCGTAGGCCTCGGAGATTTCCTTGAACCGGTGCTCGGCGTCGGTATTACCCGGATTGCGATCCGGGTGATATTGCATGGCAAGCTTGCGATAGGCGCTCTTCAGCGCCGCCTCGTCCGATCCCCTCGGGACCCCGAGCACTTCGTAGTAGTCGCGTTTGGCCAATCCGGCGGTCGTCCTGTTGCCCGGCGCCCCGAGGCGCAGGGAGGTGGATCAGCGCCTCAGATAGGTGTCCTCTTGTGCTCTTACCATAGCGGGGAGTGCGTTCAACTCAAACGCCGCGCGCATCCCCGGCCGTGCCCTTTGCGGGCTCGGCAAGCGCCTCGCCAAGATTGCGGGCGATCTGGTAGAGCGCGAACATCGCCTTGTTGACGACCCGGGCAAGTCCCAGGAAGCCGTAGGTCACGCCGTCGTAGACGGTCGCGTCGACCCAGACGCCCGAGCGGCGGAGGCTGTCGGCAAGCGCCTCGCCCTCGGAGCGCAGCGGGCAGACGGCGGGCAGGATCAGCGTCGTCGGCGGCAGGCCGGACAGATCGATGCCTTCGCTCGGATTGAGCCGCGGATGGGCGATGTCCGCCGGGTTCGCGAGCAGGTGGGCATAAATCCACCGCAGGTCGTCGCCACCGAGCGGCCGGCTCTGCATGTTCTCGATGCGCGAGGGCAGCGTCACCTCGGCGGCAGCAATCGGGGAGACGAGCGCGAGGTGCCGCGGCCGGACGGTCGCGCGGTCATCGCGGCAGGAACGGGCAATATCGAGCGCCAGATTGGCTCCCGCATCCTCGCCGACGACTGCCGCTCTGGCGCGATCGCCGGAAAGCGTCCCGGCGTGTTCGATCATCCAGGCCCAGGCTGCCCGCGCGTCCTCGTAGGCGGCCGGGAACCGGTGCTCGGGGGCCTGGCGGTAGTGGGCGGCCACGACGACCGCGCGGCAGCGTTCGGCAAGCGCCCGCGGCGTCGCGTCGTAGGCCTCGAGGTCTCCCCCCACCCAGCAGCCGCCGTGCAGATAGAGGATCATCGGCAGCGTCTCGTCGCGATGCATCTCGGCAGGGCGATAGACCCGCGCCCGAATGTCGCCGGCGGCGCCGGGGATCATGCGCAATTCGAATGCGACCGCCGGGTTCTGCTGCCGGCCGCGCAACAGCCGCTCCATCGCCGTCGTTAGCGTCGGCCTGGCCCGCGCTTCCTCGACGGAGAGCCCGGCCAGCGGCCGCGGATCGAGCATCATGTAGAGGTCGAGGACGTGCCGCATGTCGGCATCGACCGTCGCCATCGGATTGGAGCCCATCGTGCCGATGTCGGCGCCATGTGCCGATGCAATCGACTTGGTGACGATCGAAGACACCGTCGCCTCTTCGCAAGTTGCCGCCCGTTCTTACGAACGGCACCGAGAATGGGCGCGGCCTGTGAAAAGAATGGGGCGCGAGCGGGGCGGCATTCGGGCATTGTCCGAAAAGCCGTGCTGGCCAGCCGTTTTCGCCTGTGCATTACTCGCCCGGAACGGAGATCGGACGCGATGAGGCTGCTACCCGCAACCGTGCTATTGGCGATGCTCACGGGGACGGCGGCCGTCGCAGCGCCCGCCGACGCAATTCGCGCCGGGGATATGCAGCAGATGATCCCCGAGATCGTCGCGCTATACGAGAACGAAGGGCTGAGCTGGGACCACGGCATCACCTGGGACATCGGCCCGTTCACCACGACCTTCTGGTTCTACAACTACCTCGAGGACGAGATTCGTGCCGGCGCCGTGCCGGCCGACGACGAGGTCGAGGCCTATTGGCAGACCTGGAGCGACGTGCTCACGGACGGCAATTTCGTGCCCGCCAGGTTCTTTGCCTCGGAAACGGAGGCGCGCGAGCTCGCCCGCTACAACCAGTTCGTGCTTGCGGCGCACGAAGCGGCGCATGCGATGACCTACCGCTACGATTTCGGCCACCTGGCGCGGCACGACTATGCCATCAATTGCCGGGAGTACTACGCGGATCGGCTGACGGTCGCGGTGCTCAACGAGCAGGCGCGCCTCGACCCGGACATGGCGGCCTGGCGCGAACGCTACCTCGCGCTCGTCATCGCCATGGGCGACACCATCCCCGAACAATACCGCTACCACATCTCGGATTTCGCCGCGCTCGATGCCGATTGCGCCCTGATCGACGTCGCACAGCCGACGCCCGAGACCATGCAGCCCTACGCCTCGGCTTATTTCGAGCGGTACCGGGTGCTGCTCGAAGCCGACCTGCCGCCGATGGCCGAGGTTTTCCGGACAAACCTGAGCGCGGTCTGGGATGCGGCGCACAAGGACATTCCCAGTGCCCCGATCCGGGACAGGCTCGAGCTCATCACCCGCGGCACGGCCGAGGCGGTCCAGCTGGGCAGGATTTTCGACGAAAGCCGCACCACGAGCGAAACGGTGAGCCGGGCGGCCGCATTCGATCCCGCCGGCGTTCTCTGGTTCGCCACCCTGCGCTACGACAGCGCGACGCGGCTCGCCGAGCTTGCCTTCGGCATCAACCCAGCCACCGCCGAACCGACGGGTGCCCCGAGCGAGTGGCCCCACCCCTCGGTCCGGCTGGAGATCAGCGCGCTGGCCGTACTGTCACCCGACCGCTTCGCCATGGCGCTCGACCACTGGGACCGCGGCGGCGAAGCGGGGGCCGAGCGGCACTTCATCAGTTTCGTCGTCGGCCAGCGCGGTCCGCAAGGCTGGACGCTCACCAGCATCGCCGAGGTCGAGGGCATGCAGCAGGGTGTCATCCTGCGCTCGCCTTCGAACCGGCTCTACATGATCGCAACCCCTCAACCCACGGGTCCGAACCCGGTGTCCGGCTGGCGCGGGTTCGAGATTTCGCTCGAACGCGCGGACGTGGTCGCCGAGCTGCCGATCGTCTCGGGCTTCGATTTTCCCATCGCCATCGACGACGAGTTGAGGCTCTACGAAGAGCTCGGCAACCGGCTCTGGGGCAGCACGCCCGAGGGGAGCGACGCGGTGGTGATCGGCAACGGCCTCGCTGGCCCGCGTGACGGCGTCGGCGCGAAAGTCGAGCTCAACGACCTCGCGGTCCTGCAATGGATGGCCGATGGCCGCGCCCTTCTCGTCGACCACGGTCCGGGCCACAGGGGCTGGCGGCTCAGGGAACTGCGGCCGGCGGCGCAATAAAAAAGGGCCCGGAAGCATCCGGGCCCCGATCCTCATTGCGCAGCGCGGGCGGTCAGGCCGACTTCTGCTGGTCGTCGTCCTTCACTTCCTCGAAGTCCGCATCGACCACGTCTTCCTGCGGACCCTCGCCGCCGGCGGCCTTGGCCTCCGCCTCGGCCTGCGAGGCCTTGTACATGGCCTCGCCGAGCTTCATCGAGGCTTCAGCGAGCGAAGCGGTCTTTTCCTTGATCGCCTCGGCGTCCTCGCCGTCGAGCACGCCGCGGAGCTCGGTAATCGCCGTCTCGATCGCACTCTTCTCGTCGGCCGAGACCTTGTCGCCATATTCCTTGAGCGACTTCTCGGTCGAATGGATGAGGCTCTCGCCCTGATTGCGGGCCTC
>CAYRNE010000101.1:0-8983 GCA_964425245.1 uncultured Devosia sp. | reverse complement strand
CGACAGGGGTTCCTCGCCGGGATCGATACCGCCCTGCGGCATTTGCCAGGGTGCCTCCACCTCCGAGAGGTCCTCCGTCCCGGGGTCGATGAGCCGCCGCCCGATGAAGACGAGCCCGGCCGGATTGAATACCGCAACGCCGACGCAATCCCGATAGGGCATGTCCTCGCGGCGGCGCGTCACTTCTTCATCAGCGCGCTGGCCGGAACGAGGATGAAGCCGCGGGATTCGAGGTCCCTCGCCCACTCGGCGATCGCCTGCACCGAAACCGGGAGCGCAGCGATCAACCCGACAGCCGACCCCTTGCGGCGGGCCTCGGCCTCGAGCTCATCGAGCTTCGCCTTGATGGGGCCCTGCGCCGGATTGGCGTCAAGCACCAGGTCCGCCTTGCGGAAGGGAATGCCGTGGGCCTCGGCGAGTTGCGGCGCCAGCGAGCGATTCGAGGAGCCGTCGTCGATATAGCCGAGCCCGCGCGCCGCGATCTCTTCCATCATCGGCCCGAAGTCGGAGCCGGAGGCCGTGAAGCGCGCACCCATGTTGTTGATGATGCCGGCATAGCCACCGAACTTGCCCATCACCCGGTAGAGCCTGTCGACGTTGTCCCGCGGCGCAACTCCGGTGAGCAAGGTATCCGGGCCGGGATCGTTCTCGGGATAATCGAACGGCTCGAGCGGCACTTCGAGATAGAGTTCGTGGCCCTCCGCCCGCGCGGCGCCGACGGTCCGCTCGAGATCGCGGCCATAGGGCGCAAAGGCGAGCGTCACCGCATCCGGAAGCGCCGCGATTGCGTCGAGCGTACCGGTGACGTTGATCCCGAGACCGCTCACGATGATGGCGATCAGCGGCTTGCCGCCGGCCGCTGCCGGACCGACCGAAGCGCGCGAATAGGCGGCGAACGGTGTCTCGCCGGTCGCGGACATCCGCGGGATCGGCCCGTACTCCGATTCTTCGACGAGGTCGGGAAGCATGTCGAAGGCGTCGGGAAGCGCCGCCACCTCGCTCGCGCCCGAAGCGGCGGCCTCGGCCTGGCCATTCTCCTCGGCCAATGTAGCCTCGACCTGGGATGCCGGAATCTCGGGGCCGATGGTGATGATCCCTGCGGCCGGATCGGCGACGTTCGCGCCGGCAATCGTGTTGGCATGTCGGGTGGTGTTGAGCGCAACCTCGGCGGCCGGACGTCCGCCGTCCGGCGTCTCGACGAAAAGGATGCGCCCGGCTACTGCCGCAAGCAGCACCGCGATGCCGGCAAAGGCCAGTCTTGCAATGGGCAGGCGGCGGCCGCTGCGCACCGGACGCTTGCCGAGGGGTGCACTCAGATCGCTCACGGGCGGTCCCTGAATCGAACGGGGCGGCGAATCGGCCGCCCCGTCGGCAATGTGACAGCAGAAACCGGTAACAGACTGTTAACCGATCGGCCTGGGCGGGAAGGCGTCGTTGGTTTCCTCGCCCATCAGGAGGCGGATCGCGTACTGCAGCTGCTTGTCCTGAGCCTTGTCGGCAGGAACGTAGACCGAGGAGCCGACGGTCGCCTGTTCTTCCGTGCCGCCGCCGATCTGGCCTTCGAGCGCCGCCTCGCCGAGGATTTCGTCACGGCCGCGGAACTCGTCCGGCACGTCCTGGGTGATGACGATGTCCGGATGAATGCCCGAGGCCTGGATCGAGCGGTTGTTCGGCGTGTAGTAGCGCGCCGTCGTCAGCCGCATCGCGCCGTTGGGGCCGAGCGAAATGATGGTCTGCACCGAGCCCTTGCCGAAGGACCGCGTGCCGACGAGGGTGGCGCGCTTGTGGTCCTGCAGGGCACCGGCAACGATCTCGGCCGCCGAGGCAGAGCCGCCGTTGATCAGAACGACGAGCGGGATGTCGGCGATGCGTGCGTCGAGCTGGTCGGGCCGCGCATCGTAGCGGGCGCTCTCCTGCTCCACCCGCCCGCGGGTAAGCACTACCGCTCCCTGCCTGAGGAACGCATCCGAGACGTAGACGGCCTGCTCGACCAGCCCGCCCGGGTTGTTGCGCAGATCGAGGATCAAGCCCTTGGGCGCAGCGCCGTTGCGCTCCTCGAACATTTCGTCGACCGCCTGCTCGATGCCGAGATAGGCCTGCTCGGAGAACCGCGAGAGCCGCATCACCCCGACGTCGTCTTCGAAGCTCCAGGTGACGGCGCGCATCGAGATGATGTCGCGCGCCAGTTCGTACTCGACCGGCTCATCGGCCCCTTCGCGGATCACGGTAAGCTTGATCTTTGATCCCACCGGGCCGCGCATCTTCTCGACCGCCTCGTCGAGCGTCAGCCCGAGGACCTGCTGGCCGTCGAGTTCGATGATGTAATCGTTGCTGAGGATGCCGGCCTTCGCCGCCGGAGTGTCGTCGATCGGGGAGACCACCTTGATGATCCCCTCTTCCATCGTGACGTTGATCCCCAGCCCGCCGAAGCGCCCGGTCGTGTCCTCCTGCACGTCTGCATAGTCGATGGGCTCGAGGTAGCCCGAATGGGGATCGAGCGAACTCAACATGCCCTGGATCGCGGCGTGGATGAGCTCTTTCTCGTCCGGCACATCGACATATTCGGCGCGGATGCGATCGAACACCTCCCCGAACAGCGACAGGTCCGAATAGATCTCCTCGTCGGAGCGCGCGGCCGACTCAGCCGTCGCCGCCGCCTGGTCCTGCGCAATGAGTGCGGGGGCGTTGAAGGCCAGGGGGCCACCGATCAGAACCGCGAGGACGGCGATCAGCGAAGCGCGAACGGGCGTAAGTCGCATGGGCTTTTTATCCACTCTGGGTCGGATTCCGTTGAGGCTGAGCCCACCAGCCGGTGGGGTCGACGGGCTCGTTGTTCCTGCGCATTTCTATATAGAGGGTGGGCCGGGTCGCGCCAGCGCTGGTGGTCACCGTCTGGCCAATTGTGCGTGATCCCATCACGCCGACGGGTTCCCCCATGAGAACGAACTGTCCGATGTCGACGGTAACGCGCGCAAGGCCGGCAAGCAGTATCGTGTAGTCCTGCCCGGCATTGAGAATGACGATTTGGCCATAATTGAGGTATTCGCCCCGGTAGAGGACCCAGCCGTCCGCGGGTGCGACGACCGTCGCCTCGGCGCGCGTGACGATCGAGACACCGCTCGAAATGCCGCCAAAGCCGTCGCTGGCCCCGTATTCGATGACGCTCACGCCGCTTGAGGGGAGGGTCAGGTAGCCGCGCGCCTGCGCGAAGGGCACGGCGGGCTCGGTCCGCTCGGCATTGGCGAGCGCGATCCGGATGGTCTCCGGATCGAGCGTCGGCGCCGTCCCTCCGGCATTCGCTGCCGCCGTCGCTTCGGCCGCCACGGCCACCGCGCGGGCGCGCTTGGTCAACTCGTCGATCAGCTGCCTGAGATCGGTCGCCCGCGCTGCGAGTGCCTCGGCCTCCCGCTCCTCGGCCACGAGTTCGGCGGTCGCGCGATCCTCGCTCGCCTTGCGGGCCGCGATCAACGTTGCGATCCGCAGCTGTTCTTCCTCGAGAATCTGGAAATTGGCCTTGAGCAGCGCCTCTTCTTCGAGCGCGGCCGCCTTGATGTCGCTCAGCCGCTTGAGGTCCGCGATCAGTTCGTCCGCCTTCTGCTGGAGCTGCGGGACGATGGCGGTGATGAGGATTGCGCCGCGCGCCGAACCGAGGGCATCGGAAGGATCGACGATGAGCGCGGGCGGGGGATTGCGCGAGATGCGTTCGAGCGCCGCGAGCACCCCCGAGATCGTTCCCGATGCGCCGTCGAGCCGCCCGCGGACTTCGAGCTCGGCGACGATGAGGTCGCCCAGACGCTCCTCCATGGCGGCGACTTCGGCCTCTGCCGTCTTGACCCTCTGAGCCGCCGCGATCAGTTCCGCATTCTGTCGCGCCCGGTCGCCCTGCATCGCCTCGATTTCGGCTTTGAGAGCCGCGGCCCGCTCGGCACTGATCGAAATCGAGGCCTCGATTTCGGCCAGCGCCTCCTGTGCCTCGTCGGGGCTCTCCGGCACTGCTTCGCCGGGGAGCTCGGAGGCGGGGGATGCCGCATCCGTTGCAGCACCGTCGGGGTCAGGCGCCGGAATCGTCTCGTCTTGCGCGTCCATTGCCGCGCCGGCAGGAGCCGCGATATCGGCGGGTACTTCGTTCTGGGCGCGCAGATGGACGACGGGGGGGATCGTCACAAGGAGCGCGGCAGCCGCCGCAACCGATGCTCCCCATCCCCGGATGCTCCGCAATCCCCTGCCCCTCGAATCAGCGCCGTGAACCATAGCAGCGCGAGACTTCTAGCCCTACCGTTGGGGCCGAAGCGTGGCGACAGGCTCATTCCCGGTGGTACGGATGCCCCGAAAGGATGGTCGTCGCCCGATAGAGCTGCTCGGCGAGCAGGACGCGGACGAGCTGGTGCGGCCAGGTCAGCGCGGAAAGGCTGAGCGCGAGATCGGCCCCGGCAACGAATGCGGGGTCGAGCCCATCCGCCCCGCCGATAACGAAGCTCGCCGCCGGCCGGCCGCTGTCGCGCCAGTCCGCCAGCTGCTTCGCGAACCGCTCCGAGTCGGGTGTCCTGCCGCGCTCGTCGAGCGCTACGACGATGCCGTCGGAAATCGCAGCGGCAAGCGCCCTCGCCTCCTCCGATTTGCGTGCCGGGCTCGAGTTGGCGCGAGACTCGGGCACCTCGGAAACCTCGAAGCCCGTGAGCGCAAGTGCCCGGCCGGCGGCCGCGGCCCGGGTCAGGTAGCGCTCGGCGAGGTCGCGCTC
The DNA here is from genome assembly GCA_964425245.1 of uncultured Devosia sp. GTDB lineage: Bacteria > Pseudomonadota > Alphaproteobacteria > Rhizobiales > Devosiaceae > Devosia_A. Next base: position 4,245 of record CAYRNE010000101.1, on the reverse strand, counting down.
CGCACCGCGCTTCATCCGGCCGACGGCAACGATGTGGATTCTCACGCCGCAGCCTCGGCGCCGCGCGGGATGCGTGCGCCCCGCGCCGGCGCTGCCGGAAATCCGCGCAGCGGGCCGCTAGGGCGCATCGGCGGCGAAATCGACCGCCCACATCTTTTCGATGTTGTAGAACTCGCGCACTTCGGGCCGGAAAACGTGCACGATGACGTCGCCCGCATCGACGAGCACCCAGTCGCAATGCGGCAGTCCCTCGATCCGGGGCTTGCCGAATCCCGCGTCGCGCAGCGCTTTCACCAGTTGGTCCGCCACGGCGCCGACATGCCGGTTGGATCGGCCCGAGGTCACGATCATGTGGTCCGCGAGCGACGACTTGCCGGTGATATCGATGGAAACGGTGTCCTCGGCCTTTGCGTCCTCGAGGCTCTTGAGCACCACGTTCAGCAGTTGCGAGTCCGGCGATTCGGCCGGCGGGGGAGACTTCCTCTTGGGGGCGGCTGCCATCAGCAAATGGCCTCTGCCCACGCTCTGAGAGCACGGGTCATGCGCGTTTCACAAGTCCTTGGCTGTTGGGTCGCGGGGAACGCAAATGCGTCGATTACTCACTGTCCCTGGGTGACCGCGGTCACATTCCGATAATATGCGTTCCGGAATCGGAAGCGCAAGCTGCCCGATTGGTTCAATTCACGCCGATCCCGGCCCGGGCGCGCAGCGCGGTCGACGACTGGGCCGACATGATACCGTGGAGATAGACCCAGGCCGGCGGCGCACGATCGGCGAGGGTTTCGGCGGCTTCCTCGGCGATCCGGTACTCCGCGAGCCGGGCGGCGGCGACCGAGCGCGTCGCTCTGAAGTTCGAACCCGGTCGCGCATAAACGGCCATGGGAACGAGCGCCGCGATGTCCTGCCACCGCTCCCAGTGGTGAAAGTCCCGGAGGCTGTCGGCCCCCATGATCCAGACGAACCGCGCCCCCTCGCAGGCCTGCGCAAGGTAACTCAGTGTCTCGAAGGTGTAGCGGAAGCCGCGCGCCGCCTCGAAACCGGTCACCCGGACGCGCGGATCGTTGATCGTGCGGCGAACCGCATCGATCCGGTCCTCGAGCGGCGCCAGGCCCGAATGGTCCTTGAGCGGGTTGCCCGGCGAGACGAGAACCCAGATCGAATCGAGCCTCAGGCGCCTCAGGCACTGCTGGACGACGAGCCGGTGCCCCTCGTGGACGGGATTGAAGCTGCCGCCGAAGAGCCCGATGCGCATGCCCGGCGCGAATGGAGGCAGGCTATCGTAGTGGGCGGTCAAGGCCGCGTCTGCCCCGTGCCGGAAACCAGGTATTTGAACGAGCAGAGCTGCTCGACCCCGACCGGCCCGCGGGCATGGAACTTGCCGGTCGCGATACCGATCTCCCCACCGAACCCGAACTCGCCGCCGTCGGCGAATTGTGTCGAGGCGTTGTGCATGAGGATGGCCGAGTCGACCTCCGCGAAGAACCGCGCCACCGACGCAGGATCCTCGCTGATGATCGCATCGGTATGGTGCGAACCATAGTGTTCGATATGCGCGATAGCCTCGCCGACGTCGCCCACCACCTTTACCGAAATGATCGCGTCCTCGTACTCGGTGTGGAAGTCCGCTTCCGTCACCGGCACGGCGGCAGGAATCATGGCCCGCACCGTCTCGTCTCCGCGAATCTCGCAGCCGCGGGCGATCAGGGCCTCGATGACCGGCCTCAGGTGCGTTTCGACCGCGTCGCGGTGGATGAGCAGCGTCTCGGTCGCCCCGCAGATGCCGGTGCGGCGCATCTTGGCGTTGAGCGTGACCTCGACGGCCATGTCGAGCCTCGCCGTCCGGTCGATGAACGTGTGGCAGAGCCCTTCGAGATGGGCGAAGACGGGCACCCGGGCTTCGTCCTCGACGCGGGCGACCAGGGTCTTGCCCCCGCGCGGGACGATGACGTCGATGTTACCTGAAAGACCGCGCAGCATTTCCCCGACCGCCTCCCGGTCCGTCGTCGGAACGATCTGGATGGCATCGGCCGGCAGCCCCGCGCTCCCGAGGCCTTCGACGAGTGCGGCGTGAATCGCCCGCACCGAATTGACGCTGTCCGACCCGCCACGGAGGATCACGGCGTTGCCGGACTTGAGGGTCAGCGCCCCGGCATCGGCGGCGACGTTCGGGCGGCTCTCGAAAATGACGCCGATCACCCCCAGCGGGGTCCGGACCCGCTCGATGCGCAGGCCGTTGGGCCGCTCCCACGCCGCCGTCACCTGCCCGATGGGATCGGGCAACTCCGCAATCGTGCGCAGCCCCTCGATCATCAGGTCGATGCGCCGGTCGTTGAGTTGCAGCCGGTCGAGGAAAGCCTTCGATATGCCGCGCTTTTCGGCCGCCGCCAGATCGAGGGCATTGGCGGAAAGGATGTCGTCGCGGCGGGCGTCGAGTGCCTGCGCGGCGCCGACGAGCGCGGCGTGCTTGCGCTCGGCAGAGGCGAACGCGAGGACGCGGGCCGCGGCACGCGCCCTGCGGCCCAGCTCCAGCATCAGCCCGGCGATGTCCGCGGCTTCGACCGCGCTCATGATGTCCTGCCTCCGCGGGTCAGAACCAGATTGTCGCGATGAACCAGCTCGCTGCGCGCGTCAACCCCCAGGACCTCGGCTACGCGCGCGCTGTTCTTGCCCTTGACGAGTCCGGCATGCTCGCTGTCGAGGCCCGCCAGCCCGCGTCCGACCTCCCGGCCATCGGGGCCGAGGATGGAGATGGCGTCGCCGCGGGCGAACGCGCCCTTCACCTTGGTGACGCCGACCGGCAGGAGGCTTTTTCCCGTAAGGAGCGCCTTGAGCGCGCCTTCGTCGATCTGGACGCTGCCCGCGACATCGAGCGATCCCATGATCCAGCGCTTGCGCGCATGCGCGCGGGTCTCCACGGGCTTGAAGAGAGTGTGGCGGCCACCCTCCCACAGTGAGCGAAGCGGGTGAAGCCCGGTGCCCTTGGCGATGATCATGGCGGTGCCGGCCTTGGTCGCAATCTTTCCGGCTTCGATCTTGGTCTGCATGCCGCCCCGGCTCAGGTGCGTCGCCGCCCCGCCGGCCATGGATTCGATATCGCGTGTTATTTCGTCGACGACAGGGATATGCCTGGCCTCCGCGGCGCGCGCGGGGGGCGCCGTGTAGAGTCCGTCCACGTCCGAAAGCAGGACAAGGCAGTCCGCGTCGATCATGGTTGCGACACGCGCGGACAGACGGTCGTTGTCGCCGTATCGGATTTCCGACGTCGCGACAGTATCGTTCTCGTTGATGATCGGTACCACGCCGAGATCGAGAAGCGCCGAGATCGTCGTCCGGGCATTGAGATAGTACCGGCGTTCCTCGGTGATGTTTGGTGTTATGAGAATCTGGCCGGTTATGATGCCGTGGTGAGCGAGGGCTTCCTCCCAGGCCCGGCTGAGTGCGATCTGCCCAACGCTCGCCGCCGCCTGGCTCTGTTCGAGCGTCAGCGTCTGCCGGTCGAGCCTGAGCAGGTGCCGGCCGAGCGCAATCGCGCCCGAGGAAACGACGACGATCTCCCGGCCATTGGCGCGCAGGGCATCGATGTCGGCGGCGATGCCTTCAAGCCAGCGCGTATTCACCCCGCCGGTTTCGGCATCTGCGACCAGCGCCGAGCCGATCTTCACCGTCAGCCGCCCGAATGGCCACAGCGGATTGTTCTCGCTGGCAATTCCGTCGTCGCGGAGTTCCATTTACGGCGCCCAGTGCGGCTGCACCTCGCGCCGCGCTGCCTCGACCCGCCCCGCCTTGTCCGCCTCGAGAAAGGAGACGATGGCGTAGAGCACCGCGTCCACGCCCTTTCCCGAAACGCCCGAAGCCGCGAGCACTTCGGCGCCGCTCGCCCGCGCCAGCGCCTCGCGCTTGCGCTTGACCGCGGCTTCGTCGAGGGCGTCGATCTTGTTGAGGACCACGATTTCCGGCTTTTCCGCCAGGTCCCCGGAATAGGCGGCGAGCTCGCCCCGGATCGTCTCGTAGGCGCCAGCGACATCGTCCCCGGCGCCGTCCACGAGGTGGACCAGCACCTTGCAGCGTTCGACGTGCCCAAGGAACCGGTCGCCGAGGCCGGCGCCTTCGCTGGCCCCCTCGATCAGCCCGGGAATGTCGGCCAGAACGAAGCTCGTGTCCCCGATCGCGACGACCCCGAGGTTCGGGTGCAGCGTCGTGAAAGGGTAGTCGGCGATCTTGGGCTTCGCGGCGGAGATCACCGAG
>CAYRNE010000100.1:0-9004 GCA_964425245.1 uncultured Devosia sp. | reverse complement strand
CAGTTGACGAAGGCGCACCCGGCCTCGAGCGCCTGCTCGGCGTACCAGCGTGCCGCGCGCTCCGAACCGACCGGCAGATAGCAGACGACGACGTCGGTCTGGCTCTCGCGCAAGGCCCGCGCAACGTCCGTCACGGGCGCGTCGGACTCTTCGACCACGTCGCGCAGATACTGCCCGATCCCGTCGAAGGTGGGGCCACGGGCCACGGTGACGCCCGTGGCCGGGACCTCGGCAAAGCGTTCGGTGTTGTTGGGTTTCGCAAAGATCGCCTCGGCAACGTCACGGCCGACCTTGTCTATCGACACATCGAACGCCGCCGATATTTCGATATCTTTGATCGCATAGCCGCCAAGGTCCGGATGCATGAGGCCGGGCACCGGCTCGTTGCCGGGCGTGTTGCGGTAATAGCTGAGCCCCTGGACCAGCGAGGAGGCGCAGTTGCCCACGCCCACGAGGCCTACCCTGACGCCTCCAGCACTCACAAACACCTCCGCACGGCTCTTCTGTCAGGCAAACTTGGGCGAGGTGCTCTGGTTCCGCCCGGGAGCGGCGGCGATGGATCGCGAGGACGGGAGTCAGTTGCCGGACGCGCGGAACGGCGAGTTCGGTGGGTCTCAGGTCATTCCGAGCGCAGGAGTCGGCGGCGGAGCTTCTGAAGCCGCCCGGCCCTGAGGGCGTCGACCAGCACCGCGAGAAAGATGATCGCGGCGAGGACCATCGGCTGGAGGTAAAGGTTGACCTTGGTGAAGACGAGGCCGGATTGCACGGCCTGGACAAGGGTCGACCCGACAACCGCGCCGAAGGCGGTGCCGACGCCGCCGAAAAGACTGGTCCCGCCGAGCACTGCGGCCGTAATCACGTCGAACTCGCGGGTGACGCCGAAGGTCTGGTTGAGCCGGCCGACAAGAGCGATCAGCGTCACGCCCCCGATTGCCGCGGCCCCGCCGCAGATCACGTAAACCGAGAACAGTACGCGGTCGACGGCGATGCCGGCCTTGCGCGCCGCGTCCGGATCGTTGCCGACGGCATAGACCTGGCGGCCGAAGCGCGTGTGCGCGAGCGTTACATGTGCCGCGAGGACGACCGCAGCGAAAACGAGTATCGGCATCGAGGTCAGCGACGCGCCCAGGATGAGGACGTAGTCGATTGCCGGAACACCGGTTGTCGCCTCGGGTGCATCGATCAGCGACCATGAGCCGAAACGCAGGAAGACCGTCGGCATCTCGATCCCGAACGATTCCGTGATCGCGGTGCCGAGGCCTCGCCCCGCGACCAGCGTCGCGAGCGTCACGAGGAAGGGCGTGATCCGGAGCACCACGATGCAGAATGCGTTGATGGCGCCGAACAGCAGGCCCGCGCCAAGGCCTGCAAGGATGGCGACGACGACGCCGAACTCGTTCTGCATCGCCGGATTGATGAGGACGTAACCGGCGGCCATGGCGGAAAGATACATGTTCGAGCCGACCGATAGGTCGATGCCCGCGGTCAGCAGCACGAAGGTCATGCCCACGGCGATGACGCCGATGAAGCTCGCCTGCTTGATGATGTTGGCAAGACTCTGCGGACCAAGGAAGTTGGGCGCCTGCAGGCCGAAATAGAGAAAGACGAGAAGGAAGATGACGAGCGTCATGTTCCTGAGCAGGAATTCGGTGAGCCGTTCGCGCCTCATGCCGCCTGCTCCGTTTCGCGGAAGGCCGCGCGGAGAATCGCGGTCTTGTCGAATTCTTCGTGGCCGAACGCCGCGACGAGCTCGCCGCGGCTCATGACAAGGATGCGGTCGCACATCGCGACCAGTTCCTCGATTTCCGACGAGATGAAGAGCAGGCCGCAACCGGCCGCCGCAAGATCGTCGATCATTGAATAGACCTCGAACTTGGCGGCGACGTCGATGCCGCGCGTCGGCTCGTCGAGGATAAGGATGGAAGGCCGCGCGAGCAGCCACTTGGCGAGCACCACCTTTTGCTGATTGCCGCCCGAAAGGGTCTTCACCGGCTGCTCCGCAATCGGCCCTGACTTGATGCGAAGTGCGGCAGCCATTTCCGTCACGGCACCGAGCAACCGGCGTTGATCGAGGATGCCGATCGGCGTCGCGCCGAACGACTCGAGCGCGGCGAGCGCGATGTTGTCGGCGATCGTCGCGTTCATCATGAGTCCCTCCTCGCGCCGGTTCTCGGTGAGGAAGGCCATGCGCGCCCGGATCGAGGCGCGCGGATCGTTTCTCGAAACTTGCCGCCCGGCGATCTCGAGCGTGCCTCGCTCGAAGCTGTCCAGTCCGAAGATCATCCGCGCAAGCTCGGTCCGGCCGGAGCCCATGAGACCGAAAAGTCCCAGCACTTCGCCGGCGCCGAGCGAGAGGGAGACGTCGCGCACGATTCCGCGCTGCGAAAGGCCATGCGCTGCAAGAATCGTATCGCTGCTCTGACGGCGGCGGCGCGGGGGATAGAGCTGGTCGACCTCGCGGCCGAGCATGAGGCTGATCATGCGCGGAATGGGAAACTCGGCGACCGGACCCGCGGCGACCAGCGCGCCGTCCCTCAGGACCGCGACGTCGTCGGCGAGCGAGACCACGTCGCCGAGGATATGCGAGATGTAGATGATCGTCCGGCCGGCCTCCTTGAGTCGCCCTATCAGGTCGAAGAGGCGCGCCGTTTCGCGCGCCGTGAGCGAGGTCGTCGGCTCGTCGAAGATGATGATGCCGGCATCCAGTTCAAGAGCCTTGGCGACTTCGACGAGCTGCCGCTCGCCCGGCGTCAGCTGCTCGAGGAGCATCTGCGGGGGAACATCGAGTCCGCACTCGCGGAGCAGTGCGGCGGCCCTGCTGCGCTCGTCGCCGCCGTTCGTCAGGGGCCCGGACGCAGTGCCCGCGCGCCGGGTCAGAAAGATGTTCTCGGCGATCGTGAGGTTGGTGAAGAGATTGAGCTCCTGATGGATGAAGGCGATGCCCGCCCGGTCCGCGTCGCGCGCATTCGCGGGCGCATAGGACCGCCCCTCCAGCACCATGCTGCCGCTGTCCGGCCTGAGGATGCCGCCGATGAGGTTCATCAGGGTCGACTTGCCGGCGCCGTTCTGGCCGACGAGGCCGAGGAGGCGGCCACGTCCCAGCCGCAGCGTCACGTTCGAGAGGGCGGGCACGCCGAAGAAGCTTTTGCCGATGCCCTCGAGAGCGAGGATCGTGTCGCTCATGCCGTGGTCCTCGCCAGCCGGGCGCGAAGCACGTCGAGCAGCGCCGCCGCCATGATGATGACGCCCTTCACGACATCGATGTGGAAGGCGGAAAGCCGCATGTAGTTGAGGGTATTGGAGAGCAGGACGAAAAAGACGACGCCGACGAAGGTCCATGTGATCTTGCCCTTACCGCCGGCGAGCGACGTTCCGCCGATGACCGTCGCCCCAATGATGTCGAGCAGCGCCGACCCGCCGCCTATCGTCGGCCGCCCGCCCTCGAGCCGGCCCGAGTAGAGGATCGCGGCGATCGCTGCGCAGAAGCCGGCGATAACGAAGACGAGGATCACCACCCGCCGCACCGGCACGCCGGAGATCGCCGCCGCCCTGGGGTTGTTGCCGATGGCGTAGACGTGCCGGCCGAAGACGGTGCGGCTCAGAAGCAGATGCGCCGCGACGGCAAGCGCGAGCGCAATAACCATCGGATAGGTGACGAAGGGCAGAATGTCGCGCCGCCTGATCTCGGGCGTCGCCTTCTCGCCGAAGTAGAAGGAAACGAGATCGCCTTGGCCCAGGACCGTGAACGATTGAGGCAGGTTCACGATGTTCTGGCTCTGCGTGATCCAGATCGCGGCGGACGAGAAGAACATGAGCGCGACCAGCGTGACCATGAACGCGGGCATTTTGAAGCGCGCGACGAAGAAGCCGTTGAACAGTCCCACCGCGACGCCGGCGAGCATCATCACGAGGACGCCCGCCACCACCGCCAGCGGATGGTTTGCGAGGAGGCCGCCGGCTTCGCTGAGCATCGTGCCCCAGAGCGGGCTGTTGCCGAGGAGCAGCTTGTCCGCCGCATTGGTCATGACGATGGCGCCGGCGACGCTGGCAAATCCCATCGTCGCGCCGAGCGACAGGTCTATCCCCGCAATGATGATGACGAAGGTCTGGCCGATCGCGACCGCGAGCAGTGGCCACACGTTGGACAGCTGGTTGGCGATGTTGCGCGGCTCCGCGAGCGCCGGAAAGAACACGGCAACCGCCGCAAAATAGGCGATCGTCAGGTAGAGGACGAAGTATTCCGAAAGCAGCAGCCGGCGCGCCAAGCGGGCGACCGCAAGTCCTGCGCCTGCGGTTGCGGTTCGGCCGCCGCCCGGAACGGGCACGGTCGCGCTCGGCAGACCCGCCGTCCCGCTGCCAAGTGGCTTGTCCATGAATGCCACTCCTTGTCGGGTTGCGCTGGCGGGCAGAGGACATTACCCCGCCAGCGCACTGGCCCCGCGGTAGCCCGCCAGGACCAGGGAGCTCGAAAGAAGGCCGGTAACGTCGCCCGGCCCGGACAGTACGCCGCGGCTCGCCGTCATGGTTTGCCGCGGCGCGAAGCGGCTTCAGGTCTTGCCGTCGAGGACGAGGCAGCCCCAGGTCTTGTCGCCCATTTCGGCATAGTTGGCCTGGCTCAGGGCAAATCCGGGGTCCAGACGCACTTCGTTGGGCTGTGACTCGCCGGCCTCGATCGCGTCGAGGATGCCGGTGAGGGCCAGTTCGGCCTCGAGATAGACGTCCTGGACGCCGGTCGAATCGACATAGCCTTCACGGATCAGCCGGCAGGCCCCGTCGTCGCCGTCCAGCCCGCCGAGAATGACGTGACCCTCCTCACCCGCCTTCTTCCACTTGCCGAGCGGTTCGAGCACCGACTGGATTGTCGGGAACAGAAAGTCCGACGAGGTGAAGATGAAGTCGATCTCGGGATCTGCGGTCATGGCCGCTTCGAGCCCGGCGAGGGCGGTCTGCGAATTCCACTTGGTCGCGATCTCGACCGGCTCCTCGAAGAGCTCGGGCTTCTTGGCGATGGCGTTGTAGAACCCGGCGCGGCGCTGCACCGCATTGGGATCGGCGAGGTCGCCCATGAGGATGAGCGGCTTCAGCTTCTTGCCCGTCGCGTCGAACTTCTTCTGCGCTTCTTCGACCATCGCGTCGACGGCTGCGCGGGCAACGGCCTCGTTGTCGGCGACCACGACGATGCCCTTGCTCATGTCCGAAGGCGGCCGGTTGAAGGTCGCGATCGGCACGTCCTCTTCCTGCGCGGCGGCCACCACGACCGTGCCGGAGTCTCCGTCGTCGGCGGTAAGGATGATGCCGTCGGCGCCTTGCGCGATGCAGTCCCTCACCTGCTCGAGCTGGCGGTTCGCATCGTGGCCGCCGTTGAGTTCGACCACTTCCACGCCGGCGTTCTCGAGCGTTGAGACGATGGCACCGTGACCGGCCACCCAGAAACCGGTCGAGAGATCCTGGAACGCATAACAGACGGTCTTGCCGGCCTGGGCATTGGCCGCGCCGCAAGCAACGAGCATTGCCGCGAGCGCAACGCCCGCGACGCCGAGAGTCCGATTCATGACATCCTCCCGCGGGTCCTCGCGGACCCGACAATCATCACGTCCTCTGGCCGTCTTCGGTGCGGCGGGCGCTAGTTCCGCCGCACCGCGCAGGCCCTCCAGCCCGCGCTCCGTCACGCGTTGTTAACACGCAAGGAAAAGGTTTTCCTCATCTCTATTCGGACCACAAACGATGCTGAATGGCAATAGATATTTACTAATACTGCACGCGAACTGGCCGCGGGCCCGACCGGCGGTGCCAAGCTGGGACGTGCGCTCGCTGCGAGCCGCACGGTCCGCCGGGGGCGCTTTGTCATCTCTTCAGTCGATCGCGGCTGCCCGTGCGCCGGGCGGCAAACGTCAGAGGACCGAGAACCCTTTGACGAACGGATCGCGGTCGTCGAGGAAGATCGTATTATATCCCGTGATCCAGGCCTGCCCGGCGATTGAGGGAACGATCGCATCCAGGTCGCCGACCCTGGTCCTGGCTTCGACGCGGCCGTGGAACAGGCTGCCGATGATGCTCTCGTGCACGAAGCTGTCGCCAACGGCGAGTCTGCCTTTCGTCGCGAGCTGGGCGATGCGCGCCGAGGTGCCCGTGCCGCAGGGCGAGCGGTCGATGGCCTTTTCGCCGTAGAACACGGCGTTGCGGCCGTCGGCCTGGGGATCGCGCGGCTTGCCCGTCCACATCACGTGACGAAGGCCGCGGATCGTCTCGAATTCGGGGTGCTGGAACGTGTGCTGCTCGTTGATCGCGCGCCTGACGGCCGGCGACAGCCGCTGGATGTCGGCGGCCGAGATCGCACTCAGGTCCTCGTAGCCTGGCTGCGGCTCGAAGATCGCATAGAAGTTCCCGCCATAGGCGACGTCGTATTTGAGGCGGCCAAGGCCCGGGACGTCGACCTCGAGATCGGTCGCATGGAGGAAGCTTGGCACGTTTTTGATCCGCACGCTCGTCACGTGGCCAAGGTTGTCGCGCTCGTAACTTGCCTCGACCAACCCGGCCGGAACCTCGAGCCGGAGCAGGCCCTCCCGCGCCGGCGTCACCAGCCCTTCCTCGAGCATCACCGTTACCGTGCCGATGGTGCCGTGACCGCACATGGGGAGACACCCCGAGGTCTCGATGAAGAGTACCGAGGCATCGACGTCATCGCGCAGCGGCGGGTAAAGGATCGACCCCGACATGACATCGTGGCCGCGCGGCTCGAACATGAGCCCGGTCCGGATCCAGTCGTACTCGGCGACGAAGTGTTCGCGCCGCGCATTCATCGTGTCGCCCTGGAGCACCGGGCCGCCGCCGGTGACGACGCGGACGGGATTTCCGGCGGTGTGGGCGTCGATGCAGAAGAACGTATGCTTCACGGGTCTTGATCCTGTGCCGGTCTACTGGAACCGGTCGATGGCAAACGGTGCGATGATGGGTTCCGGCTTGCCGGCGATCGCGCCGGCGAGCAGCCGCGCCGTGATGGCCGAAAGCGTGAGGCCCAGATGCCCGTGCCCGAAGGCGAAGAAGATGCGCTTTTCGTGAGGGTGCGGACCGATCACCGGCATCGAATCGGGGGTCGACGGCCGCCGTCCCATCCACTCGACCCCGCCCTCGTGCGGCAGCGAGGGAAAGTAGCGACGCATCTTGGCGAGCATCGCCGGCGCGCGGGTGCGGCTCGCGGGCGCTGCGGGGGAGGCGAGCTCCACGGCGCCGCCAATCCTGAGCCCGCCGCGCAACGGGCTCGCAACGAAGCCATGATCTCCGAGAAAGACCGGAAGCGGAAGGTCGAGGGGATCGTCGGGGAAGGTCGTGTTATAGCCGCGCTCGGCCTCGAGCAGCACCTTGAGCCCGAGCTTGCGCACGAAATCGCGCGACCAGATTCCGGCGGCGACGACAACGGCGTCGGACCCCGCGAACTCCCCCGTGCTGTCGACGATCCGTGGTCCGCCTTCGGCCGGCATGACGCGGTCGACAGCCACGGAACGGATGGTTCCTCGTTCGCGCACCACCGATTGCAGGTGGCGCAACACGGTCAGCGGGTGCGTCACCATCCGGTATTCCCGCGCGAGGACGGCGCCGGCGAAGGGTCCTTCGAGCGAAGGGACCAGTTGCCTCGCCGTCTCGGGCGAAAGCCGCTCGGTGTCATGGCCGAGCAGGGATTTGACATGCGCTGCCTCGTGCAGTGCGGCATCGATGCCGTCGGTCCGGTCATAGACCGTCAACGCGCCGGTATGGCGGATGTGGTTGGTGATGCCGGCGCGACGGCCGAGGTCCTCGTGGGCGGGAAGCGCCTCCCGCATGAGACCGGTAAGCGCCTCGCGCGAGGCCGCCACCTTGGAGGGCCGCGAATTGGCGGCGAAGGCCAGCAGCCACGGCATGAGCGCCGGCAGGTCCCCCGCGCGCAGCGTCAGCGGCCCGTTGACGTCCGCCATCCAGCGCGGCACCGAGAAGAGTGTCGTCGGCCGCGCGAGCGGTTCGAGTTCGCGGATCGCAAGAAGCGCAGCGTTTCCCGCCGACGCGGGCAGCCCGTCGATGTCGCGCTCGTAAACGGTGACGTCGTAGCCCTCCGACAGCAGCCAGCACGCCGCTGCCGAGCCGACGATGCCCCCGCCGACGATTCCGATCCGTCCTGTCATCGCTGGTTTGCCAGCTCCTGTGCCGCGAGTTCCCGGAGGCGGGCTCGCTCATCCGGCCCCGGCCGGCGCGCGTCGGGATGCCGAGGTGTGGTGTAGCCGAGCCCGGCCGGCCGTTTCAACACCATGTCGGCACTTCGTATCCCCGACCCGCGCGCCCGAGCAGCCGGCCGCCCGCTTGGCACGCTAAAGCGCGCGGCCTTCGGCGGAAAACACGTGGTAGCGTGCCGGGTCGACGTAGGCGGCAACCTTGGCGCCGACCTCCACCGCCTGCTGGCCGTCGATTGAGATGGTGAGCGGCTGATTGTCGGAGGTGGTCGTATAGAGCATCGTCTGTCCCCCGAGTTGCTCGACGAGATCGACGGTGACCTCGGCAAGCCGGACCCCGGTGCCCTCGCTGATCGAGATGTGCTCGGGCCGTACGCCGAAGCTCACGGTTTCGCCGACATTGCTCCCGGCAAGGCTGCGGGGGAGGACGATGTCCGCCCCGCCGGACCTGAGCCTCGCGCCGCCGGCATCCGCCCCTTCGACGCGGGCATCGAGGAAGTTCATCTTGGGCGAGCCGATGAACCCTGCGACGAACCGGTTCTGCGGGTGATTGTAGAGCTCCAGCGGCGCGCCGACCTGCTCGACCACCCCCGAATTGAGGACGACGATCTTGTCGGCCATGGTCATCGCCTCGACCTGGTCGTGCGTCACGTAGATCATGGTGTTGCCGAGGTTGCGATGGAGCTTCGCGATCTCGACGCGCATCTGGACGCGGAGCTCGGCGTCGAGATTGCTGAGCGGCTCGTCGAAGAGGAAGATGCGCGGCTCGCGCACGATGGCGCGGCCGATGGCGACGCGCTGGCGCT
>CAYRNE010000099.1:0-9034 GCA_964425245.1 uncultured Devosia sp. | reverse complement strand
GCGGCAACCCGCTCGCGCGAAACGGGCGAGATGGTGCGCGTTGCCTGAGCCGGAACCGCACGGCCGGCGGGCTAACGGCCCTTGCGCGATGCCGGGCCCGAACGCCTTCCCTCGCGCCGCCGCCCGGCCACGCCCACGGTAAGCGTCATCGCGAGCGCCATCGTCGCCGTCATCGACCGGAAGCCTTCGAAGTTCGCTTCGACCACCTCGAGCCAGACGTCGGCGATCGGTGCAATCGGCGAAAATGCCGAGTCGGTGATCGAGACGATATGGGCGCCCTTTTCCTGCGCCGCCCGCGCAAGCGCTACGGTTTCGCTGGCATAGGGCGTGAAGCTGATGGCGAGCATCGCATCGCCGCCGGAAATGAAGCCCGCCTGCTCCGCTCCCATCCCCGCGACCCCGTCGACGAGAATGTTGCGCACGCCGAGCTTGCCCATCGCGTAGGCCATGTAGGCGGTGATCGGGAAGCTGCGGCGCAGGCCGAGGAGATAGATGGTTTCGGCCCCCGCGAGGATCTCGACCGCGCGGTCGACCGCCGGCGCGTCGATCCGCGAGCGGAATTCCGCGAGAGAGCGCGCCGCCGCATCGGAAAAGCCGTCGAGCAGCGCACCCGCTTCGCTCGCGGCATGCCCGTGCTTGCGCAATTGCTCCAGCCGTTCCTCGTAGGTCGGCACGCGTTCGCGCAGCCGCGAGCGGAAGACGCCCTGCAGGTCCGAAAACCCGTCGTAGCCGAGCGTCTGGCTGAACCGCACGAGTGTCGAGGGCTGCACCCCCGCGCGCGCCGCGATACCCGCGGCCGTCCCGAACGCGATCTCATCCGGATTCTCGAGCGCGTAGGACGCAACCTGTGTCAGCCGCCGCGGCAGTTGCGGCGCCCGCGCGAGAATGAGCGCCCGCAGCGATGCGAAGTCGCGCGGTGCGGTCCGTTGGGCTTCGGCGTTTGCCTCATTCATCGGCTGGACCCCCGGCTCTGCCCGGGCCGGGAACGCACCCGGCCGCTTTCCCCGAACGGTGCCCCCAGCCAAACGGGGACGCATCGTCCTTCGCGGTCTTGACGAACCCGCGTTCTATAGAATAAACATTCCATTTGTCGTTGAAAAGCACCATTTGTTCCAATAGAAGAGCATCGGTGCCGACGGGAGGATCACGCATGGCCGTGCCGTTGCTGGAAGCCAGGGGCATCTCCAAGTACTTCGGCGCGATCACCGCCCTTACCGACGTCAACTTCCACGTCGACGAGGGCGAGGTGCTCGGCGTCGTCGGCGACAATGGCGCCGGCAAGTCGACGCTGATGAAGATTCTCTCCGGCCTCTTCGCGCCGAGCGAAGGCCAGCTTCTGTTCCGCGGCACCCCGGTTCGCTTCAACAGTCCCAAGGACGCACAGCGTCTCGGCATCGAGATGGTCTACCAAGACTTCGCGCTCGCCGGAAACATGGCGATCTACGAGAACATCTACCTTGGCCGCGAGCCGGGGAAGAAGTTCGGGCCGCTCACCATCGTCGATCATGCCGGCGCCCGGCGCATGGCCGGTGAACACCTCGAACGCATGCATATCCACGTCAAATCCGTGGACCAGAACACCGAGGACTTGTCGGGCGGGCAGCGGCAGGCGGTAGCGATTGCCCGCGCCACCGCATTCGATGCCAAGCTCGTGATCATGGACGAACCGACAGCGGCCCTCGCCATCAAGGAGGTCGGCAAGGTTCTCGATCTCGTGAGGTCGCTCAAGGACCACGGTGTTGCCGTGATCATCATTTCGCATCGCATGGACGACATTTTCTACTGCTGCGATCGCGTGATGGCTCTCTACCAGGGGACGAATTTTGCCGAAGCGCCCATCGGCGGGACCAGCCGCAACGAGGTGATCGGCTGGATCATGGGGACCAAGGGACATACCGAAGCCCTGGCCCACGACAACCTGCATCGGTGACCCGGCGGGGGACGATCATGGCCGACGATTCCTCAGCGACGACCGGCAAGCCCCGGCAGGCGTTCAGCCTCGCCAATCCCGGCGTGTCGAGGTTCCTCGAGGTCTGGGGCATCGTGATCGTCGTCCTCATCATGATGCTGGCCCTGGCGGCCATTCGCCCGGAGGTCTTCCTCACCGCCCACAACCTCACCAACATTCTCAAGCAGAACGCCTCGCTCGCGCTGCTCGCGCTCGGCATGTACGTGGTGATCGTCACCGCCGGCATCGATCTTTCGGTAGGGTCCATCATGGCCCTCGCCATGGTCGCGCTGGCCATCGCGAGCCGCGCGGGCGTTCCCTGGCCGGTCGTGCTGCTGATCGGGCCCGCGATCGGCATCGCCGTCGGCTGGGTCAACGGCATCGGCCTGACGGTGCTCCGTCTCCCGCATCCTTTCATCATGACGCTCGGAACCCTGAACGTCGCGCGCGGTCTCACCTACCTCATTTCCAACGGCGCGCCGATTTCGGGGCTGCAGCCCGAGGTCCGCTATCTCGGCCAGGCTTATTACGACTTCGGCATCTTCCCGCCGCCTGCCGGTATTCCGGCAAGCCTTATCGTCGTCGCCGTTTGCGCCTTCGGGCTCTGGTTCTTCCTCGAACACACGAACATGGGCCGCCACATCTTCGCGATCGGGGGCAATCCGCAGGCCGCGCGCGTCTCGGGCATCAACGTCGACCGGACCCTGGTCGTCGTCTACATGATCTCGGGCTTCTTCGCCGGCCTGTCCGGCCTGCTGCTGGCGGGCCGCACCGACTCCGGTTTCCCCAATGCCGGCATCGGCATCGAGCTCGATGCCATCGCGGCGGTCATCATCGGCGGCGCCTCGTTCTTCGGCGGCCGCGGGACCGTCATCGGCGTCCTCGCCGGCGTCCTCATCATGGGCATCCTGCGGAACGGCCTCAACATCAACAACGTCAGCGCGTTCTGGCAGCAGATACTGATCGGCCTCGTCATCATCATCGCCGTCTATGCCGACGTCCTGCGCCGCCGTGCCGGCGTGAGGCGCTAGGAACCGACGATTGCCGCGGCCTGCCGGCATCTGCATCGCCTGGGCCGCAGCCAACCTGACGCGAGGGCGTGTCTCCCGCTCCGCGTTCCGCGAAACGGAGACGAGTGGAGGACTGACAATGAGAACACTGCTTTTGGCCGGCGTCGCCGCGGTCGCGCTCGGCGCGATGACCAGCGGAGCCAGCGCTGCCTATGTGCTGGCCATGAAGGGGCCCGGTGCCGGCAATCCGTTCTGGGCTGCCGTCGAGAAGGGCTTCACCGAGAAGGGCCAGGAACTTGGCGTCGAGACCGTCGTGGTGGCCCCGCCTGCCGAATCCGACGTCCAGGCGCAGATCACGCAGGTCGAAGACCTGATCGCGCAGGGGATCGACGGGCTGGCCATTGCGCCGACCGATCCGAACGCCCTCGCGCCGGTCGTCGAGGCGGCAAGGACCGCCGGCATCCCGGTCGTCTTCGTCGATACGCGGGGCAGCAACGAAGGCGTGACCTTCATCGGGACCAACAACGCGGTGGGTGCCGCGCTCGCGGCCGAGTTCATGTGCGAGAACCTGCCCGAGGGGTCGGACGTCGCGATCCTGCAGGGCCTTGTGAGCCAGTCGACCGGTCAAGCGCGCGCCGAAGGCTCGAAGGAGGGGCTGACCGGGTGCGGCCTCAACGTCGTCGCCGAGCAGACCGCCGAGTGGGACCGCGCCAAGGGGCTCTCCGTTACCGAGAACATCCTTGCGGGCAATCCCAACCTCAAGGGCATCTTCGGCTCCAACGACAACATGGCGCTCGGCGCCGTCGAAGCGCTGAAGGCGGCGGGCAAGCTGCAGGACGTGATGGTCGTCGGCTTCGACGCCAATCCGGATGCGGCGAACTCGATTCTTGCCGGTGAGATGACTGCCTCGATTGCGCAGGCACCCTACAACATGGGGGCCTTCGGGCTGCAGGCGCTCGTCGATCTCAAGGACGGCAAGACCCTTGAGGAGTGGATCGATACCGGCACCGTCCTCGTCACCAAGGAAAACGCCGCCGAGTATCAGTAGCGGCTTCCTCCCGTGCCAGGGTGCCCGGAGCTTCGGCTCCGGGCATTCTCGTGCGGGCCTCGCCGGGGGAGAGGAATGCAGACCATCGGCGTCGGGCTCATCGGGACCGGGTACATGGGCAAGGCTCATGCGCTCGCCTGGAATGCGGTGAGGCCGGTGTTCGGGGATGGGCCGCGGCCCCGCCTGGTCCATCTCGCCGAGGTGTCGGCGGAGCTGGCGCAGCGCAAGGCCGACGAGTTTGGCTTCGAGCGGGCGACGCATGACTGGCGGGCGCTCGTTGCGGACTCCGAGGTCGAGGTGGTGTCGGTCACGACGCCGAACGCGCTCCACGCCGAGATGGCGATCGCCGCGCTCGAAGCCGGCAAGCATGTCTGGTGCGAAAAGCCGATGGCTGTCACGCTCTCCGACGCCGAGCGGATGGCCTCCGCGGCGCGCGCTGCGGGTCGCGTGACGGCGCTCGGCTACAACTACATCCAGAACCCGGTGGTCCGGCGCATCCGCGAACTCGTCGCCGACGGGGCGATCGGCGAGGTCAATCACTTCCGTTTCGAGATGGACGAAGATTTCATGGCCGATCCCGGGGCGCTCTTCTACTGGAAGAGCGAGGCCTCCTCGGGCTACGGCGCGCTCGACGATTTCGGCGTCCATCCGCTGAGCCTGACGCAGCATCTCCTCGGCAAGGTTGCGCGTGTCATGGCGACCCTCGCGATGCCCTACCCCGATCGGCCGACCGGCAGCGGCGGCAGGCGCAGGGTCGAAACCTGGGACATCGCGTCGGTCCTGCTCGAACTCGACTCGGGCGTCACGGGCATCATGGCGCTCAACCGTTCGGCCTGGGGCCGCAAGGGGCGCATTTCGATGCAGATTTTCGGTTCGCGAGGCACCATCGCTTTCGACCAGGAACGGATGAACGAGTTTCAGTTCTTCATTGCCGACGGCAGCGGGCAAGGCTTTCGAACGATCCTCGCAGGGCCGGACCATCCCCCCTACGACCGCTTCATCCCCGCGCCGGGCCATGGGCTCGGGTTCAACGAGCTCAAGATCATCGAGTGCCACGAGCTGCTGCGGGCCATCGGCGGCGAGAGCGGCGCTCTGCTCGTCGGCTTCGAGCAGGGGCTCGCCATCGAGCGCGCGGTTCACGCCATGGCGCAGTCGCATCGCGAGCGCCGCTGGGTCGACGTCTGAGCGAGCTTTGAGCCGGCCCTGAGCATCCAGCCTATCCATGAGCTTGCGCGCGGAACGGATCGTTCCCGCCCCGGGGACGGGCACATGCCGACCGCCACATGCCATTGTCGACCCTGCGTTCGCCCGCCGCCAGCGGCCCACTGCCCGCGACCGGTGCCAAAGGTCCATCCATCTTGTTCCCGGGACGCCGCGCGGGTTAGCATGCCCACCGGGGATGACTTCGGGGCGGGAGCGCAGGAGACGTTCCCACCGGAGCGTCGTCCGTCCAATGGGGCGTCGTGGCGATGCTGGTCTGTCCCAATTGCGCGTTCGGAAACGCGGACGGAGCCCGGTTCTGCAGCAATTGCGGGACGGCGCTCGAAGTCGACCGCCCCATTGCCGGCGAGCGGCGCTTCGCGACCGTCCTGTTTGCCGACGTCGCCCGCTCCACCGCCATCGCCGAGCGCCTCGACCCCGAGGACTGGGCGCAGATCATGAATGGCGGCTTCGCCTTCATGAATGCCGCGGTCTCGAGATACGGCGGCACCGTTTCCCGCCTGATGGGCGATGCCGTCCTCGCGCTGTTCGGCGCGCCGGTCGCGCACGAGGACGACGCCGAACGTGCCGTCCGCGCCGGTCTCGAGATCCAGGAAGCGGGCATGGCCTATGCGCAATCGGTGAAGCAGCGCTACGGCGTCGATTTTGATCTGCGCGTCGGCATCAATACCGGCACCGCGGTGCTCGCCCTCGTGGGCGACGCCGTCAAGTCCGAGTACACGGCGCTCGGCGATGCCGCCAACGTCGCCGCGCGCCTCCAGGCCGCGGCTGCTCCGGGCACGGTGCTGATCAGCGCCGATACGCAGAGGCTGGTGCGTGCCCTCTTCGATTTCAGGCCGCGCGGCCAGATCGAACTGAAGGGCAAGGAGACGGCGGTCGACACCTACGAGGTGCTCGGCGCCAAAGCGGTCCCCGGCAGGACCCGGGGCCTGGAAGGCATCGAGTCGCCGCTCGTCGGCCGCGATCGTGAAATCGCGATCCTGCGCGAGCGCTTCGCCGATCTCGGCGTCGGGCGCGGCTCGGTCGTGATGATCCTGGGCGAAGCGGGGCTGGGCAAATCCCGTCTCGTCGCCGAGCTGCGCAACCTTCACGACAATTGGGAAGGCACGAGGGCGGCCTGGCTCGAATCGCGCGCCATCTCCTATGGCATGTCGATTCCCTATTATCCGTGGCGCTCGCTTGGCCGCCAGATGATCGGCGCCACCGAAATGGATGCCGCCCCGGCCGTCAGGGAGAAGCTCGCGTCCTTCGTGCAGCGGCTCGGGCTTCGGACGTCCGATATCCCGTTCTACGAGACGATCCTCGCCGTCGACAGCGAGCAGAGCCGCATCGCGCTCGCCAACCTTCCCGGCGACGCCGTGGTCAACAGCGCGGCCGCCGCCGTCGTCAATGCGATCAAGACCGCCCTCCGCACTTCGGCGGGTGCCCAGCCGCACGTCCTCGTCATGGACGATCTGCATTGGTCCGACAGCGCAACGCTGGAGCTCACCGCGCAGGTAGCGACGCTCGCCGCCTTCGAGCCGCTGATGCTGGTCTGCGTCCTTCGCCCAGATCGCAAGGCGCCGAGCTGGCAACTGGTCGACCGGCTGCAGGCCAGCCTCGGCAGCAGCTTCACGCGCATCGACCTCGAACCGCTCGATCCCTCCGCCTCCGGCGAACTGCTCGGCAATCTGCTTCGCATCGAGGACCTGCCCGACAGCATCCGTGCCCAGATTCTCGAACGGTCCGAAGGCAATCCTTTTTACCTCGAGGAGGTCCTGCGCGCGCTGATCGACGGCGGGCAGGTCGTTCGCGAAGGCGAGCACTGGCGCGCGACGAAAGAGATCCTCGACGTCAACATCCCCGATACCCTGGCCGGCGTGCTCAGTGCCCGCATCGACCGCCTGCCCGAAATGACGAAGCGCGTGGCGCAAACGGCTGCCGTGATCGGCCGCGTGTTTCTGCACCGCGTACTCGAGACGGTCTGCCGGGAAGCGCCGGTCCCCGAACGCATAGATCATGTGGAGCCGCACATCGCGACGCTTTCCTATGAGCAGCTCGTCCGCGAAAAGGCGCGCGATCCCGAGCGCGAGTACATCTTCAAGCATGCGCTCACCTGCGAAGCGGCCTACGAACTGCTGCTCAAGTCGCGCCGTCGCGATCTTCATGCCCGCGCCGGGCAGGCCCTCGAACGGCTGTTCGCGGACCGGCGCGACGAGTTTGCCGCCATGCTCGCGCACCACTTCGACGAGGCCGAAGATACCGAGCGGGCGCTTCTCTATTCCCGCATCGCCGCCGGGAACGCCCGCAAGCTCTTTGCCCTGCGCGAGGAGCTGGAACTGCGCGAACGCATCCTCGAACTGCACACCCGCCGCCGGGGAGCCGAGGCAACGGTCATCGACGACATCTTCGAATGGGCGACGGCGCGGCACCTCGCCAACAACTATGCCGGCGTCGTCGAAAAGCTGGAGGAGGCGATTGCGCTCGCCCGCAGCATCGGCGACCGGCGACGGCTGGCTTCGGCGTTGTCGTGGAGCGCGACGATATACATGGTGACGGGTTTTCCCTCGCGCGGTGCGCCGCACCTGACCGAGGCCCAGGCCCTGGCGACCGAACTGGGGGACGAACGGCTGCTGCTGTTGCCGCTGTTCGTCGCAACCTTCGGCATTGTCGACCGTGATCCGGCGGAAGGTGCCGCGCGGCTGCGGGAGGTGATCGACCTCGCCCGCACCCACAAGGTGCCGGAGGTCGAGAGCCACGCCATGGGCTATCTCGCGATTGCCCTTGCCCGTCTCGGCGACTTCGAAGCGGCGCGCAGGCAGATCGACGAGGCACTGGAAAGCGCGCCGCATGCCGGCTCGCCCGTCAAGGAAGCTGACGTTCACATCGCGGTAGCGGAGGCCTACCGCGTCATGAGCGAGATCGACAAGGCCTTCGAGCACGGCACCATCGGCGCCCGGTTGTCGCTCAAGGCGGGCGGCCTCGAGTGCGCCTGTGCCGGCTTCTACCAGGTCGGCCAGGCGCAGCTCGAGCTGCAACAGCCCGACGACGCGCTGAACGAGTTCAGGCGGTCGCTCGAATACGGTGAGCAGGCGGGCTTTTACGGCTATTTGAACGTCATCCGGGGCGGTGCGGCGATGGCCGAGTTCCGCAAGGGGATCGAGGACGCCGTCGAGAGGCTTCGCGCCGCGGTGCAGGGCGCCAGGGCGATCGAGGACGACTACGCGGTGGCGACGATGTCGGAGCAGCTTGCCGAGGCGCTGATGCAGCTTGGCAGGCTGGACGAGGCGGCGCCGTTGCTGGACGAAGCCGTTGCCCATTATCGCGATCGGAACATGCGTCCTTACCTCTCGCATGCGCTCGACCTCAGGGGCCGCCTTCTCGAGCGACTGGGGCGAGGCGAGGAGTCGCACGAAGCTAACGAGGAGGCGGCCGCCATCCGGGCCGGCATTGTCGGTTATCGCGAAAAACGCCAGACAGAAGCACACGGAGCCTCGACGTGACGGTGGACAAGCCGGTGCTTCTTGCCGTCGACGACGACCCGTCGGTGCTGGCGGCGGTCGCGCGCGATCTGCGCCGCCGCTACGCCAGGGATTACGATGTCGAGCGTGCCGCATCCGGGGCGGAGGCGCTGGAGATCGTTCGCGAGCTCAAGCTCGCGGGGCGGTCACTCGCCCTGTTTCTCGCCGATCAGCGCATGCCGGCCATGACGGGGGTCGAATTCCTTGCACAGGCGGCCGAGCTCTTCCCCGATGCCAAGCGCGTCCTGCTCACCGCCTATGCGGACACCGATGCAGCCATTGCGGCGATCAACGAGGTGCACCTCGA
>CAYRNE010000098.1:0-9105 GCA_964425245.1 uncultured Devosia sp. | reverse complement strand
CCGCGATGATCGCTTGGCTGAGGTCGTCGGGATGGAGTTCGGCCGGCCCGTTGGGCGTGATCGTGCGGACGTTTGCCGGGACATCGAATCCATCCGCGCCGCGCGTCAGCGAGCCCGAGTGGCAGGCATCGACCACGATCGTCACCTCCCGGCCGGCCATGCGGCCGATCAGTTCGCCCAGCTGCGAGCCGAGGATGAGGCCGCCGGCGCGCGCAGCCGACTGCTCCACTTCGGTGTCCGCATCCTGCGGCACGAGGCCGCTGGTGGGCCGCGTGCCGCCGTTGCCGTCCGGGATGATGACCTGCGCACCGTGACCGGAAAAATACAGATAGATGCGATCGCCCGTCCCGGTGCCGTCGATCAGCCAGTTCTCGATCGCGCCGAGGATTCCCGCGCGCGTCGCATCGGTCTCGGTGAGCACCTTGATGCCGTCCTCCGGGAACGAAAACTCCTCGATGAGGAGGCGGCGCATGTTCTGGACATCGATCGCCGTACCCGGCAGATCCGAAATGTCGGTATCGAGGTAGTCGTTGACCCCGATCAGCAGCGCCCGGTCGCCGGCAAAAACCGGGCAGGCGCCCAGCGCCATGGCCACCGCAAGCGCTAGGACGCCAGCATCGAGTCGCATTGGCCGTTACTCCTCAGGGTTTCACAGGAAAAGATGGCGTTGATCCCGAGACGGGTCTCGTTGCCGAGCAATGCCTCGCGCAGGGCGGCATAGAACGCGAGCGGATCGATGCGGTTGTGCAGCGCCTCGAGCGCCCGGTGCAGCCCGACGAGCGGCTCGCGGCTGAGGATCGTGATCACGTAGTCGGCGCCGAACGGGCCGGTGACCGGCGCCGTGAAGCCGCGGACCTGGTCTATCGCGCCGCCACCGGGGTCCAACCCCTCGACCGGCCAGACCAGTTGCACGGTGCCGTTGGCCGTGAGATCGACCACAGTCGCATGGGTGAACTCGCCCGGGCTGAGCATGATCTCCGCAAGGTCACCCTCGAGGAAGAAGGCGGCAGCGTCGGGATTGCGCGCGCCTCCGATCCTCGTTCCGGCGTCGCGCGGTTGGCCGGCGATCCGCGCCCGCAGCGCCTCGACGACGCGCCGGGCATCGATGGCACCCTGCACCCCTTCGGGCCCGATGCCCGTCGCGAGCAAGTCGCCGTTGGCATCGACGATCTGGCGGCGCTCCGCGTCCCAGATGAGGCTCGCGGCGGCACCCGGCGTCACTCCTGACAATCCCGCCGCTTCGTTCCCGATGATCTCGAGCCCGATCGCCGGCGGAATCGGCGGCATGGTCTCGGTCGGGGACTCACTCGCCCGGGCGACGAGCTCCAGTTCCTCGTCGGGGATGACGAACTGCGGGACCTGCCGGTTGCCGGACAGCACCCGGACGAGCGGCGAGACGTACTGCCGGAGCGCTCCCGCCGCGACCGGGTTGCCGGCCGCGCCAAAGCCGCGTGCCACCGCATAGCTCAGCGCGCCACGGTATTGATCGTCGACGACGACCTCCTGGATGGTGAGCCGCTCGTCGGTGGCCGAAAAAATCGTGACGCCGGGGTTGCGTGGCCTCGCGACGATCGGCTTCTCGGGCTCCGGAGCGGCGAGAATCGACGTCGAACCGGTATCGAACCGCTGGAAGCGGAAGCCGGGGGCCGCGCGGGCATCGACGCCCCGCACCGCCGCGCCGGCGTGGCAGGCGTCCGCGATGAAAAGGATCTTGAGCCCGCGTGAGGTCGCTTCGGCGAAGCGATCGTAGAGATGCTCGTCGCGCAGGATTTCATCGGGTCTGGTCTCAGCGTGGTAGGGCTGCAGCAGGAATCCCTTTTCGAAGCCGTCCGGCGTCGTGCGCGCCTGCCGCTCGGGCACGCGGATGCCATGCCCCGAGAAGGAGAGGATGAGCACGTCGCCCGCTTTGGCGCGGCCGACGACCCCGCTCCATGCATCATCGAAGGCGGCGAGGGTAGCCTGCGCGTCGACGAGCATCGTCACATCCTCGACGCCGAGCTGTTCGAGCGTCGTCGCGAGGTCGCGCGCGTCGTTCGCGGCGCCGCGCAGTTGCTGCATGCTGGCATACTTGTCGACACCGACAAGCAGCGCGCGCATCTCCGCGAGCGCCGGCGCGCACGAGAGGACGAAGGCGAGCGCGACGATGCCCAGCCGGATCATTTCGGATCTACTCGGCGGTGTCGCGCAGGGCGACGCGGCGATTGAGCTGGTCGATCTCGGCTTCATCGTAAAGGCTCGGATCATCGGGTTCGAACGGTTCCTCCTCGCCCTTGGGGACGAGCACCAGTTCGCCCGCGAAACCGCCCTCGCGCAGGAACGCCTCGACGCTCGCAAGCCGCCGCTCCGACAGAGCCATGTTGTAGGCATCGCTGCCCTTGGCGTCGGTATGTCCGCTGAGCACGACCTGCCCGGGTTGCTCCTCGAGCAGGCAGGCAAGCAGCTGCTCGGCCGCCTTGCGCCCCGCCGGCGTGAACTCGGCCTTGTCGAACTCGAAATTGATCGGCAGCGGCCGGTAGGTCGGGGTGAACCCGCGGATAGACTGCAGGAACACGCCGCCGCAGCCGCCGGCCCTCGTCCGCACCAGCTCGAACTGCGGCGCGAGCAGCAGCGCTTCCGTCATGCGCTTGTGAATGGCCTCGATCTCCTGCGTCGAGGGCAGCCCGGAATTGTCCGAGCAGATCGGCGGCTCGCTGATCGTATTTAGTGCGTCCTGATAGAGCGTCGCCGCCTCGGTGAAGATCGGACCGTCGTCGAGTTCGCGCGCCTGCGCGAAACTGAGATCGGCGAGCCCGACGAGGAGCTGCCAGGGCGCGCCATAGGCCCTGCCTATCGTCAGTTCCGCCTTCACGGTGGAGAGTCCCGCGCCGGCATCGGCGCGGCCGTAGGCGGACTCCACATAGGCGAGCGCGACGCTGTTGCCGGCGCAATAGAGAAGCTGTTCCGAACAGCCCGAAGCCTCAAGTCCGGCATAGGCTTCGAGGATCGCCTCTATGTCGCCGCCGGCGCGGGCGCTGTCGAACCGCGCCGCCGATGCCGGGCACTCTTGCTGTGCCTGTGCGCGCCCGGTTCCGGCGGCCGCGCCGGCCAGCGCGGCCACGAGAGCAACGAGAGCGATCGAGAGCATCCTGGTCATCGTTCGTCCCCCCTGCAAACCGTCCATGCCGCCGTCAGTCGCTGACCGTCAGCGTCGTCATGGACCAGGCATAGATGTCGGGAATGGCGTTACCCTCGGCCGCGCCCGATTCCATGGCGATCAACGCCCGGCTCAGTTCGTCCTCGCCGTCGATCGTGGGAAAGAGCTGCGAGAAATCGACTCCCGCCTGCCACGGGGGGGTCGGCTGCTCGCTGCAGAGCGCATAGATCGCTTCCTTTCCCGAAGGGCCTGCGGCCTCGACCTTGACCGGCGAATTGCCCCCGGAAATAAGCACCGTCCTGCCGGCGCTGACGACGTTGTCGCGCATCAGCTTGTTCGGGAAGAGCAGGTGGAAGGTCCGGTCGGACGATAGGTTCACGACCCAGAGGTTGCAGTCGTCCATGGCGGTGACGGCGAGTTCCACGGTATCGCCAACGGCATATTCCGGGGCACCGACCGCGATCAGCGGTGCAGGGCGCGTGGCAGCGACGCCGGTCTCCGCCGGCGGGGGCCGGTCCACGGGGATTTCGGCGTTGCCGGTCGCACGAGTCTCGATGACCTTGTCGTAGAACGCGATCTGCGGCTCCGCTTCCACCGCGAGGGCGAGGTCGCGGGCAAGCTGCTCCGCGCCCCCCTCGACGCCGCGAAACGCTCCGGCGCCGACGAGCCGCTGCGGCTCGACGATCTCGAGCGGCTCGCTCGTCGCGATCACCTTGATGAGTTCATTGCCCGCCGGCGCCGAGGCGACGATCTGCGCCTGAGCATCTTCCCCGGGGATCTGAACGATCGCGCCGCCCGGGACCTTGCCGCCGGGCTGAAGGGCGTTGGGGTAGAGGACCACGGCGCTGCCGCTCGGACCGACAGAGACGACGGTGATGTAAGCGTCCTCGTTCACCCGCACGAAGAGCTGGATCGCCTCCCCGATGTCGTATCGGTTGTCCTCCTGGTCGACCCAGGCCGTGACCCTGAGGCGCGGATTGGGCGCGACGATCTCGGCGATCGCTTGCTGCTGCACCGAAAGATCCCGCGTATCGACGGACTGGGAAAGCGCGGCGCTGCCGGAAAACAGGGCTGCGGCGACGAACAGGCACGTGCGAAGAACCGCCATTTTTGGACTCCCCATGGCTCCAAGTATGCGCCGCGGCTCAGAAGCTGCTTAGGCCCGGCGCTCCTGTCAACCGTGATATACTTGTCCCGGCGCTTCTCGCTATTCCTCCTTTGTTGGCCAGGTCCAAGTCGATTGGACCCCCCTCCGGGACTTGCCTAATGGCTTGTCTTGCGGCCAATGCTGTTCGCGTGCGGGAGGACTCGATGAACAGCGGCGACAACGAAACCGAAGAGTTGACCGCCGATCTCGCGTTCATGGAAACCCTGCGCGTCATGAAGGCACGCTTCCAGACGGCGATCATTGCCGCCGCCGCGACGGACGATCCCTCCATTCTTGTCAGCCTGCGCCAGGAGTCCCTCTATCAGCTCGCCGAGTTCCTGTTCGCGCTGCGCGGTTACGGCATCGACAGTGCCGAGCGCATCGAGCAGCTTGCCTCGCTTCACAACGACCACCTGTTGTCCATCCGCGATGACCGCGAGCGCCTGCGCCGGTTCGGGCTGACGGTCGACCGGCTCGAGAATGCCCTCTTCACCGGCGACGTGATGCGCAAGCTCGTCGCCAACTTCGCCGATGGCTCGGGCCGCATCGATCAGTCCGATCTGGCGCGCTTTCTCGTGACGGTGATGTCGACCGAAACCTGCCGGAAGCTGGTGCTCGCCTGCGAGAAGGCAGGATTCCTCGAGCGGTCCCGCTCGCCCTACGGCGCCGTGCTGGTTCAATCCAACGGCACGCTGGAAGATCTCTACGCATCTACTTTGAGGGAGGCTCGCCATGCTGCGACCCGGTAGCTTCACCCTGATCCTCGCCGCGCTGGTCGTCATGGCGCCCGTTGCCGCAAGGGCCGACCTTGCCGGCGCACCCGCGCAGCCCCCGCCGCTCCAGCTGGCCGAGCAGCAGGTGCTCGAGGCAAACCCCGACCTTGCGGCGATCTCCAAAACCGCGCCCTGGACGCTGAGGCGTGTCCTGTCGCACCTCTCGGCGGCGCCGCGCGACATGAACGGCCCCGCCCTCTGGCGCGATGAAACCGATCCGGAGAATTCTCGGCTTCTCGGCCGCAACCCGGCGCTGCAGGTGATCTATCAGGCGTCCCCGGAGGCCGCTGCCGAGCTCTTGGCTCTCATCCGGACGGCGGCGGGAACGGGAGGCAAACGCAGCATCGACTAGCGCCGCGACCGACCCGGCAAGGCCAGGGCTTCGCCTGCCGGCAGACACGCCGGAACCCGCCTCGCGAGCCGGCGTTCGCCCAGCATGGGACGCACCTGTCCTTGTTTTGCCGGGCGGTTCGCATGACGGTGGAAGTGATCATTGAGCCGGCCGGCCTCGAGCGGGAATGGTGGGAGCTCTGGCTGACAAGCCCCCTCGCTACGCCCTTTCAAAGCCCCGCCTGGCTCATCCCCTGGCAGCGGCACTTCGGCAGCAGCGACGACAGGATCCTTGTCGCGCGACGTAACGGCCGCGCTGTGGCTATCCTGCCCCTCTTTCACTTCGAGGACCGCTACCTCCTCTGGGGCGCAGGGACGTCGGATTACCTCGACGGCCTATTCGCACCCGGCGTGACGATCGATGACCTGCGTCAGGCAGCCGATGCACTCGACCTCCCGCTCGACGTGTCCCAGCTTTCTCCCGTTTCGCCGCTCGCCCTCATCTCAGACGTCATCGGTTCGCCGGCTCAGCCCCGCCGGCCAGGCGAGCCCTGCCTGGTGCTCTGCCTGCCGCCCGACCGGCGTCGGGGTATCTTCGAGCGTCTCGCCTACTATCGCCGCCGGGCCGGCCGAACCGGCATCGGTCCATCCGGGCCTGCCGGACCGGAAGTCTTCGCGCACCTTGTGGACCTGCATGAGCGTCGCTGGGCGATGCGGGGCGAGACCGGCGTCCTCGCCGATCCCCGTGTCCTCGCGTGGCATCGCGAGGCCCTGCCGCAACTCGCCGCAAGCGGCCTCCTGGTCATGCGGGTATTGCGCAAAGACGGGAAGGTCGTCGGCGCCTATTACGGCCTCAGGGCGAAGCGGCGCGACTACTACTACATCGGGGGCTTCGACCCGCAGCTGCAATCGCTCGGCCTGGGGACGATCCTGATCGGGGACGCCATCGAGGCGGCGGAAGCCCGCGGGTCGATCGCCTTCGATTTCCTGCGCGGCAGGGAAGCCTACAAATACCGCTGGGGCGCGGTGGAGCAGGCGACCATGGCGTGCATGATCGCGCCGGCGGCCGCCTATGCCTGAACCGGCCATCGGCATCCGCTGGACCGTCGGAGACGTCGCGCCGCGCGGCTTCGAGGCGCTTGCCCTGTCGATCCACGGCGCCGCAGCGATCTTCGGCGACAGCGCTGAATATGCCGTCTGCGTAAACACCATCGATCCGGCAGAAGCCCGCCGGCGCTGCGGTCACGTGCCGGCAGAGGTGAGCTGGCGCCGCGCCGGTCTGCTGCAGCCGTTCATCGCCGAAGCGGCGGGCGAGGCAATGGCCGAGGGAGTCGCCTGGAAGCTCGCGCCGCTCCGGCTTTTTCCGGATCGCTACGAGCTCTCCCTCGACAACGACTGCATCCTCTGGTCGATGCCCGGTGCCATACGAACCTGGCTGCGCGACCCCGAGCGGCGCTGCCTCATCGCCGCCGACGTGACCCCGGCGCATGGCGCCTTCGCCGGGCTGACCCGCCCCGAACCGCGCAATACCGGGATCCGGGGCTTCCCCCCCGGCTACGACCTCGGCGCCGCGCTCGCGCGGGTGCTCGCGATGCACCCCCGTCCGCTACGCTCCGAACTGGACGAGCAGGGTCTGCAGGTCGTCGCCCTCGACCTCGGTCGGCGGGCACTCATCGTCCCGAACGACGACGTGACGATCTGTTCGCCCTTCCCGCCGCACCAGAACCGGCTGGGCCGTTGCGGTGCTCACTTCGTCGGCCTCAATGCGAGCAATCTCCCCTGGAGGTCCGAAGGCAGGCCGGCGAGCGCCCTCATTGCGGAGCACTTCGACCGCCTGAAGCCGCAACTCGAGGCGATGGTCGCCGGCGCACGCGCCGATGCATGAGCGGAGGCGTTACGGCGAAATCGGCTTCGGCCTTAAGGCGTCCGTCAGGCCGTGCCGCGAGGTAGACCTGCCGGCCCTCGAGTGGATGGGCCTGTTCAGCGCGCACGCCGCTCTGTTGCGGAACGCCTTCATGGCGCAGGAGCGGGGTGAGGCGCTCCTTCTTCTTGCTGTCCGAAGGGGATTCCCGTTGGCGCAGGTCTTTATCGACTTCGTCAGGCGCCGCGAGCACGGAGCGGCCCTGTTCTGGGCCATTCGAACCTTTCCGCCGCTGCAGGGCGCCGGGATCGGCACTCGCATGCTGCAGGCAGCCGAAGCCGCCGCGCATGAGCGCGGCTTTCAGCGCGCCGAACTCGGCGTCGAACGCAGCAACCAGGCGGCACTGCGTTTTTACGAACGGCACGGCTGGCGCCGCCTGGGACGTTTCGAGGAGGTCGTGGCGCACGATGGCGGCCCGGGCGAGGAACTCCGCCAGTGGCTGATGGAAAAGCAGCTGGAGCGCTCAGGCCGCGTGCCGCGCGAGCCGGGCCAGTGATCCATAGGCCGCGAAGTAGCCCGCGATCATCTTCTCCGACGAGAAGCGGGCGCGCGCCGCGGCGATGCACGCGCCCGGATCGATGTTTGCGGCCAGGGACATTGCAGCGGCCATTTCCTCGACGCTTCCGACGAGAAAGCCGGTGCGGCCGTGCTCGACCACGTCGGCGAGCGCTCCGTTCGGGAACGCAATCACCGGCGTTCCGCAGGCGAGCGCCTCCATCGCGACGAGCGAACTCGTTTCCGCGGCAAGGCTCGGCACCACCATGAACGAGGCGGCATTGAGCAGCCGCCGCTTTCGCTCGAATCCGACAGGGCCGAGATAGCGACGGCGCCCGGCGAGGCGCGGCACCACCTCCTCGGCGAAGTACCGTTGATGTTCGGGGTAGGAGAAAACCTCTCCGCCGATGAGCAACGGCACCGCCGCGCGTCGCGCCGCGTCCAGCGCGAGATGAATTCCCTTCTCGCGGCAGATGCGGGAGAGGACGATGCCGAAACGCCGCCGCGCATGCGGCCGCTTAAGCTGCTCGATATCGACTCCGTTGACGATCGGCGGCCGTAGCCGCGCGCCGCGCGGCGCGCTTGCCGCCTGCACCTCGGACACCGGACAGAGCCAGAGGTCGGGCCGGCGCGGACGAAGCACCTCCGGGGCATACCAGTCGAGCGGCAAATGCAGCGTGACCAGCGTCGGGCCCGCCTCGGGCAGGTAGGCGTCGAAGTCGATGCCGTGCAGGTGCACGACGTCGATCCCCAGCGTCCGCAGCGCACGGGCGATCGTCTCGCGGTGCCGCTGCTGCGCCCGCGCTCGCGCGGCAGCATCGAAGGCGCCCCGCTCCGCCGGCACCGGGATCAGCGTGCCCGCGACCCGCGACCCTTCCATCGCGATCACCAGCGAGCGGTGGCCGGCGGCTGTCAGTGCGGCGTCGAGCGCGGCGACGACCTGTTCGGCGCCGCCGACGGCATCGGGGCTCACGGGCGCGAGCGGGTAGGCGACATTGAGGATCGTCAGCGGCCTCATTTCGCGTTAGCGGGCCGCTGTCCGCCGCGGCACCGCGCGGGCGGGCGCGAAGCGTTCGACCATGCCGGCGCAGAAATCGGCGTATTCGCCCGGCACCAGCGGCGCGCTTGTGTGATGCGGCAGGATACCCCGGTGTTCGGGGGTGAAGCAGAAGGTGAGCGTCACCTCGAAATCGTCAAGCGCCTCCACCATGCGGTCGAACCAGTCGAGGGCGCCGGGGCGGAAGCTGTCCGCCCAGGAGAGGCCGGTGCGCAGTTATGTGACCCCGAGGTCTTTCATCCACCGAAC
>CAYRNE010000097.1:0-9115 GCA_964425245.1 uncultured Devosia sp. | reverse complement strand
TGGTCGGCCCCACGGGCTCGGGCAAGACCTCGTCCATGGCGCTGGTCCATCGCTTTTACGACGTCTGGGAGGGGGCGGTGCTGGTCGGCGGCCACGACGTCCGCGACCTTACCCAGGAATCGCTCGGCCGGCAGGTGGCAATGGTGCTGCAGGAGCCGTTCCTGTTCACCGGCACGGTTATCGAGAACATCCGCTACCACAACGCCGGCGCGACCGAAGAAGATGTGATCGCCGCCGCCACGGCTGTCGGTGCGCATGACTTCATCATGCGGTTGCCGGAGGGATACGGCACGCGCATCGAGCAGCGCGGCGGCAACCTGTCCCTCGGGCAGCGCCAGCTCCTGAGCTTTGCGCGGGCGCTTGTCGCCGATGCGCGCATCCTGGTTCTCGACGAGGCGACCGCGAGCATCGACAGTTACACCGAGATGCAGATCCAGAAGGCGCTGGTCCGCCTGCTGGAGGGCCGCACCGGCATGGTCATCGCGCACCGGCTCGCGACCATCCGTAATGCCGACAGGATCATCGTGCTGCAGAACGGCGAAGTCATCGAGACCGGCAACCACGACGAATTGATGCGCCGCAACGGCCTCTATGCCCGGCTGTACAATATGAATTACGCCAGTTTCGACGACATCCCCGAGGAAGACATCCCCGGTCCGGCCGTTGGGACCGCGACCTAGGGCCGAAGCTGTCCGTTGGGGCGGGCCGGCGGCGCGCTCGCCTGCGGAACCCTGGTCTGGCGCTCGATCATGGCGCGCACCCTCGCGGCGCGCTGATAGAGGCTGAGGAGCGACTTTTCGACATCGGCGACACGGCCATCCTGGGGGCTGCCGGCTTTCGCCAGCGCTTCCCGCGCCTCGCGAATGCGGCGCAATGCCTCGTCCGCTTCGCGCAGCTGGCGCTCGGGCTTCTCGCCCATGCGCAGCGAGTGGGTAGTCTGCGCGGTAAGCCTCGCCACCTGGGATTGCAGGGTGGCAAGCGTTGGCAGATGCGATCCGACAATGGCCTCCGACCGTCGCCGCTCAAGTACGGATTGCGACGGCTCCCTGACCTTGCGCTGCCCGTCCAGCATCACTCATCCTCCCGGGGTCAGCACCTACGCTGCTTGGTGGGGTGTCCGGCCAACGTCATGCGCCAGAATCGGTTCCCCGAAGCGGAGCCGCTGGGCGCGCCGGCAGCGCGCTCGGCCGGATCGGTAGCGCACCAACCCCGGGAGCCCGTCGCCTGCTTGACAGCGTAAAGGGGCAAACCTAATTAGGCACGGTCCCGGGCGGCCCCTGCCGCCGGGTTCTTTCCGGGCTCTGTCCCGGCCGGGGCGGAGTAGCTCAGTTGGTTAGAGCAGCGGAATCATAATCCGCGTGTCGGGGGTTCAAATCCCTCCTCCGCTACCAGTCCTCGACATTTCCGACGGTCGATTTCAGCCCAGTTTCTCGGCCTCTGCGGCGACAATCTCGCGGCGTTCCGGGCACCTCAGCATCCGAAGCCTGCACTTCGACCTGTCCAGGGGCGTCCAAGTCGACAGGGGGTCGTCCAACCCGTCAGGGTATGTACAAGTGCAGGTTCAAAGCCATTGGACTAGCTGCCGAAACCCAAGCTAATACGCAGGTCCCTCAGAGGGACGAGCGTGACTAAACCACTGACTTCGCAGCAGGTTGGGGCCATCCAGAAGGATGGCACCTGGCGCGTCGACCGGGGACTCTATGTCCAGGTGCGCGGCGAGAACCGGTCGTGGCTCTTGCGCTACCGGCTCCATGGCAAGGTCCGCTGGATGGGCCTCGGGTCGCTGCGAACCTTCAGCCTGACCGAGGCGAAGCGGAAGGCGGTCGCCGCTCAGCAGCTCCTCTACGACAAAGTGGACCCGATTGACGCCCGGCGGGCGGAGCGACGGAAGGAAGGCATTCCGACCTTCGCCGAGTCCACCGAGGCCTATATCGCCTCGCACAAGGCGAGCTGGTCGAGCCCCAAGCACGGCGAGAACTGGCTGGCCCAGCTGAAGCGCCACGCCCACCCGAGGCTCGGCAAGATGAAGGTCGACGCCATCACGGCAAGCGACGTGGTCAAGGTGCTGGAGCCAATCTGGACCACCCTGCCCACGACCGCGGGGAAGGTCCGCGGCAGGATTGAGCGGGTGCTGGACTATGCCCGCGTGGCAGGTCACCGCTCCGGTGAGAACCCGGCCGCGTGGCGCGGCAACCTCGAACACCGGCTCCCTGCCCTCGGACGCATCCAGCGCGTCGAGCACCGAGTTGCCGTTCCGTGGCGCGACGCCCCGGCCGTCTACGCCAAGCTCACAACAGTTCGGCGGACCACGTCGCTCTTGTTGCGCTTCCTGATCCTGACGGGCGTCCGGTACGCCGAGGGCGCCGGGGCTCGCTGGGAGGAAGTCGATTTAGAGGCCCGTGTGTGGGCTGTTCCTCCTGAGCGTGCCAAGACCCGCCGCGCCCACCGCGTGCCCCTGTCGGAGCCAGCATTGGCGATACTCAGGGCCTTGAAGGGCGAGCGGACCACCGGGCTGGTGTTCCGAGGCACCTCGCCCGGCAAGCCTCCGAGCGACGTAGCGCTGCGGAAGCTACTGCGGAAGTTCGCGCCCGGCGCCGACGTGCACGGTTGGCGCAGCACCTTGCGAGATTGGGCGGCCGACAACGGCTATTCGCGAGAAGTGGCCGAGGCGGCGCTGGCGCACACGCTGGGCTCCAAGGTCGAGGTGGCGTATCTGCGGTCGGACCTTTTCGAGCAGCGGGTTAAACTGATGGACGATTGGGCAGGATGGGTCACCTTGGGCCGAAGTTCGGCCTGAGCCAACCCGAGACGAGCTGGCGGAGCGGGTCCGCGGGACCGGCGCGGCCGGGGTCTTGCATTTCCAGGGCCGACCAGCGAATTGTTAACCACGTTTGCGGTACTGCTTCGTCATGTCAACACCAGCGTCCCATCGGTGGCTCGACGTCTCGCGGGACGCCGAAGAGGCGCTCATCGGAGCGGCACGCGACGCCAATCCAGTCGATGGCCTCACCCACAATTTCTATCGATACCCTGCGCGGTTCTCGCCTGCCTTTGCCCGCGCGGCAATCGAGGCTCTGTCGGCTCCTGGCGACACTGTGCTGGACCCCTACGTGGGAGGGGGCACGACGCTGGTCGAGGCACTCGCCGCGGGCCGCAGCGGCATCGGCATCGACATCAGCCAACTCGCCGACTTCGTTACCACGGTGAAGACGACCGTGCTCAGCGAGGCCGAGTTGTCGAGCTTGTCGACGTGGGCTCAGTCGGTGGCAAACGCAATCAACATGCACCGGGTCAGCATCACCTTTCCGGACTACGAGGAGCTTGGGTACTTAAAGCACATGGGCGATGCCACGCGCTGGCGACTGCGTCGCGCGATTGAACAAGCGCTCGGCTCCGCGCTGGGTCTGAAGGCGCCGAAGCTGGTGGCCTTCGCACGATGCTGCGTCCTTAGGACGGCGCAATGGGCTCTCGACGGCCGCAAGGTGCTGCCTTCCGTACCCGCCTTCCGAGACAAGCTTGGTGAGGTGGCCGACGAGATGCTAGTCGGCGCCACCGCACTGAGCGAGGCAGTCAGGAGTCATCCCAAGGCGCCAACCACTGCAGTACTCAACCGCTCGTCTATTGGGTTGGACGAGAACCATATCGGCGCGCTGTCACGCCCGAGCCTTGTGGTCACCTCACCGCCCTACCCTGGAATCCACGTCCTCTATCACCGGTGGCAAGTCGACGGTCGAAAGGAATCTCCTGCGCCGTTCTGGATAGCAAACAAGCTGGATGGGGCCGGTTCGAGCTACTACACGATGGGCGACCGAAAGAACCCCACGCAGCAGGTGTACTTCGAGAGCATCCGCGCGGCGACGGCCTCGGTCGTTCCGCTCTGCGACGCCGATGCCACGTTCGTGCAGATGGTCGCCTTCGCGCGCCCAGAGGAGCAGCTTCCGCGATATTTGGACGCCATGGAGGCGGCCGGGCTGACTGAACAGTTCCTGCCATCACTGTCGAGTGTCGGTGATGGTCGCCTATGGCGAACCGTTCCCAATCGTCGCTGGTACGCGCAGCAGCGCGGCGATACTCCCAGTAGCAAGGAGGTGGTTCTGTTCCACCGCAAGGCTATGCCGCTTCGCCGACCTGGTCGCTCACGTCGACCGAATCCTCGGCCAAGTCTCCTAGGCCCTGAATCATTGGAATGATGACTGGCGCGACCGCGCGCACTAAGTCCGCCGCGCGTGCCTCAGGCGTCAGGTCGTCGTCTTCGGTCGGCTCTTCACCATGGCTCGTTGCCTTCTTCTTCTCCTTCGCTTCGGCCTGCTTCCGGTCGTGGATGACGGCCATTGCAAAGAGGACGACGCCAATCTCAAACTGCTTCTTCACCACGTCGGCTGGCAGCTTCGAGTAGGCCATCTCATTCCTTAGGGAACGGTTGTCGGCGTTTAGGTAGAACATGAACTCGGCAGCTTCCTCCTCACCTTCTTCGAAGATGTGCGCAACATCATCAAGGGTGGAGAAGTGGGTCGGCCAGTTATCCTGCTTATGCTCCACCCAGAACACCTTCGGGAATTCGATGCCGGAGTTGCCCTGTGTCTCTGTCCCTTGCGTCTTGTTGGGCTTCTTGGGCTTGGTCTTTCCACCCGGTGGCGTGTCCACAGCCGCGAGGACGGTGAGTCGGGCGTGGTTCTCGAACTCCGCGCCGGTGACAGGATCATGAACAGTGAAACGGACGTCAAGAACATCGCCGACCTTCGTTCCCGCGGGCAACTCGAACGTTAGGTTGGCGCGGCCGTCGACAAGATTTGGTCCCACATGGTCCATCGGCCGCCAGTCCTCGCCCTCGCGGAGACTCAATGCCTTCTCGCCGCGGTCGACCTTCCGCGTGAAGTAGTCGTCGGCCGCGTCCGTTTCAAAGGGAAGCCGGACCCTCTTATCCATGTGCGCCGACCGCACGTGCTGCTCCCCCTGCTCCTTTCCAGCGAATCGGAAGTAGGTCGGGTGAGGCTTCGTTGCTATCGGCTTCTCGGTAACCTGCACAGTTTCAGGCTTGAACGGATTTTGTAACCGCTGTCCTTGTCCGAAGATGCGGGCGAGGTTGGGGGATGACTTCAGCACACGCTTCAGTACGTCCTCTAGCGGCTTGTTGTCGGCGAGTTGAGCCTCCATGTCCTGCTTTGCCCGACGGTTGCGAAGGTCGCGGAGACCAGGGTGGTCGTGCAACGCCTGCTCCAGCTGACGCTCGATTTCCATCGCGAAGGGGTTGTCTTCCACGAGCCTATCTCGGCTCGGCATGAACATGTCGTCTTGCTCAAGGGCCGATAAGGACGAGCAGTCGAGGACTACGAGCAGGTCCTGCGCGAGCCGTTGAAGGCCGACGTGCTTTCGAGCGAAGAAGTTCGCCTTCACATAGCCTTGGGTCTGACCGTTGATTGTGAAGATAATACCCTCACTGCTCCGGTAGGTCTTGGAGCTGCCGGGGGCGAAGGCGTAGACCCGCGCGAACAGTTCGTGCCCGTGCACAGTCAAAGACATCGTGTCGGGCTTAACGTCCTCCAAATTCTTGCTATTTGCGAGGCGGGCGAAAAGGCCGCTCATCGTCTCGGTCTGCTCGGACCCAGACTTCTGCGCGGCCCGGCACTCATGAAAGCGCATGGGTAGAGCGGGCTCAGGCAACAACAGGTCAATCTTAGGCCGGAGGCCGTCTCGCCGAAGGATATTCGAGGTATTCTTGAGATTGTACTCGTAGAGTTTCACTAGCGTGCCGTGCTGCACCATCCGCTGGTAAGCGTTGTCGCCTTTCGGAAAGAGAGGCATCTCGTCGGCCGCGAACCGGAGTACTCGCCCACGCCGCTCGTTCTCCGACGCGTCGAGCGGCGCCAGGTAAGAGAGGAAAGGGGATCGAATCTTGCCCTCGCCCTCACGTCGCACGACCGTGAAGCCCCATTGCTCGTCGGTGTCGTGGACCGGGTAGTCCTCGGAGACAAACTGATTCCCGAGAAGCTTCGGATGTCGACGGGAGACGATTAGCTGGAGCTTGCGGCGGCCACAAAACCGAACGGCACCAGTGCTGCCCTGGCCAAACTTTCCCTGCACGAAGTTGACGCGAATCTTGTTGTTCTTGCCGAGACTCAAGAGGGTGCGAGGGAATGCCTCAGGCGTCTGCCCCTCTCCCAAGTCAGCGACGTTCACGCTGGGCTTGATGCCCTTCGGCCCGGTGACAAACACCGAAATCCCATCGGCGATCTGAGTACGAAACGCCGGCGGCCAGTCTTCGACGCGTCCGCCCGACACCTTCAGGGTGCCAGACCATGACTTCTCGATGAAGCGATTTACGGCCTCGCGCATCGACGGCGGCGCGTTTGCTATGTCTTCCGGACGGATGCCTGCCAGCATGCATTCAAGCATCAAGCGCGAGTCGATGGTGTTGACGAGCTTCTCGTTGACGGCGAAGTCCGACCGGCTCTGCTGGTTCCCCGCCCGGTTCCAATTCAGCTCGTCGTCGCCATAGTAGCGCCAGAGTCGATAGTCGTCCCAGAGGCCCTGCTCGGAGAGAATCTGAACGACCTCTTCCTCGCTGTCGGCGTACATCAGCGCCAGACACAACTCTCTAGACTCGGTCTCCGTCATGAGCCCTCTCCCTCGCGCCCTCAAAGCTTGAAATCAACAGTCTCCTTCGCGCCTGGCGAGGCCATGCGCGCCTTCAAAGCATCAACTTCCTTGCTAAGTGCGGACACAATTTTCCGCACGTCGGACTCATCAAACTCGTATGCTGATTTGTTACTCAGCTTTCCGATAACCCGGATCGCCTTAATGGCGTTGACGGTCCGGCTCTCGGCCAAACGAACGAAATTCTCACGCTTGGAAACTCCGCGGGCGGCGCGCTGGGCTCCGCCATTTGCGGACTGGATGCTGGCCAATTCGATCCTCCAATTTCCTGGACTGCACATCGGATAATTTTCCGGATAATTTATGGGCCATTTGGAGTCAAGACCTCGACGCTGAATTCGGAATATTCGGCCAGGCGAGCCACATTCTGGTCGCGTGTCACTTCTGGAAACTGCAGCGAAAATATCCACTCAGCTAGTAAGCCCTCGGTTTCCGGGACTTTGCGGCCGTCGCGGTCGAGCAGAGGGACGATTGTTGCAAGCGTGCCGACAGTCGAAAGACGATAGGACAGCTAAGCTGTCCCACTATCGCCGGGGGGTGAATCCTCCTCCTCCCGAAAATAGTGATGTAGCTGGGGGCTCAAGGGGCCCCCGTCCGCCCTCACTGCATCAGATGTGGTTAGGGCCCTCCGGAGACAGGGGCGTGACAACAATGTAGTCTCGCCGTGACCTCGTCGGAACAAGGTGAAGCGGATGTTCCATTGCAAGTCCGTGTTGTCCTTTCTCACTGCCTCCGCGTTTCTAGCGGCTACGCCAAGCTTCGGGTTCACAGCTATCTGTATTCCCCACTCCAACTTCGACGTCGACCTAGAAACACGCACGGTTCGTCCACCGCTGGAGAATAGCAGCGATCTCATGCGGGACTTGATTGATGGATTTCGAGCGGCTTCCGTTCCGTCCAGGATCATCGTCTCGTTCGACCCAGGGCGGTCGGACGGCGCAATAATCTTCGAGGGCGCAATGAGACGGGAGGGCCGTGTTCTAGATGTTTGGGAGCTCAGCGAGACCCAGACCGCTGTCACCTACGTTGAAGCAGGCAAGGTCGACGGACTCAAAGTCAGCGAGACCGCAAACGGTAATTCGTTGTTCGTGGTCAGTGAGAACTACCCGCTGCTAACCGTGCACGAGTATGCGTGCGAGGTGTCCGACTGACACATCGGGGCCACCACAGCCTTCGTACTGGTCGTCCGATGGTGGCTCGGGCCAGATTCCGGCCCGAGGTCTACGCCACTGCGCAGATGGCCATCTGGCCATCTGCCCTCTTTCTAGGGGTGGTGGTCTAAAATTGACCCTCCCAAGGAAAGAGTGCGCAATAACAGTCGGTTGTGGGCTTACCCAGTCCCAAATGGCCAGGTGGCCAACATTCCGTGCTTCATGGCCATGTGCGAGCAGATGGCCATCTGCTTGGCCAAGTGCTTTCGCCCAGTTTCCGTGGCTTTGAGGACCAGATGGCCAGGTGGCCATCAGTGAGGGGTCAGCGCTAAAGGTCGTCGTCGGCATCGGCCTTCGACCGCCACACCCATCGACCCTCGAAGCCCTCGCAATGCTGGGTGGACTCGACCTCCAGCTCTTCCTTGGCCCTGGCCAAGGTCTTCTCGGCGATGCCCAGCTCACGCGCGCGCTTCGAGACCTCCGAGGCGAGCACGGGACCATCGGCCAACAGATCTATCAAGAACAGCTGCGCCTGGATGAGCTTCGGCGACGCACGCTCCTTCGTGCCCGCCAGCAGGTCGTCCGCGGTGCCCTTGACCTCCTCGCCCCATTCGACCCTCGGAGCCTCGATGCCATCACCGACGATGACGCCGACCAGGCGATAGGCGAGCGAGTCGACCGGCGCCGTGATGTTCTGCTTAATCTTGGCCATCAACTTCCGGCCCGTGGGCTGACCATCCTTGTCGCGCTCCTCGATGAAGGCCCATGCGGAACGGGACAGCGCAGTGAACGCCAAGGAGCCCATCACCTGGTCGATGGCACGGCCGGAGCCGCCCTTTTTGAAGTGCGTGATGATGAGCACCGCAATCTGATGCTGCTCGGCCCACTCCTTCACGGGGCCAAGGACGGCGCGCACATCGGAGTCGCGGAAGCTGTCATGCTCCTTCGAGGTGCCGATATAGGCGTTGATGGGGTCGATGATGAGCAGCCGGGTCTCGGGGTGCCGACGCGCCAGTGCGGCGAGCTTGGGCAGGTCCTCGGAGATGCTGAGCATCCGCTTGCCCTTGCCCTGCTTCACCAGCGAGTTGACGATGATGACCTTGGAGGTATCGGCGCCCGCGGCCATCAAGCGTGGCTTGATGGTGTCCTCCGGGTCGTCTTCGGCCGACAGGATGATGACGGTGCCCTGCGGCGCCCTGCCGCGACCATCAGGCCACTCGAGACCGCGGGTGACGCGGGCGCTGATGTCGCAGGTCACAACAGATTTGCCCTGGTCTGGTATGCCCGCACCGGTGGTCAGCTTGCCGATG
>CAYRNE010000096.1:0-9120 GCA_964425245.1 uncultured Devosia sp. | reverse complement strand
AGTACGCCCATGGCTGGAACGCCCAGACCGGCGAATACGGCGATCTTTACAAGTGGGGCGTGATCGACCCGGCCAAGGTCGTCCGCACCGCCCTCGAGGATGCCGCGTCTGTCGCGGGCCTGCTCATCACCACCGAGGCCATGATCGCCGAGAAGCCGAAGAAGGAGACGGCGCCGGCGATGCCCCCGGGCGGCATGGACTTCTAGGCGGAGCGCGTTCTTCGCCAACGGGAACAGGGGCCGGTCACCGGCCCCTGTTTTTTCGCGCCGGATATGACTGACGGAGTCGCCGTCCCGCAATCCGGCTTCCCGAACCCGCTGCCCGCAGGTACAGAGTCCGCGGGGGGCAGAGATGACCGGCCGGAACCGGCCTGGCAGCGGGGGGTATCCATGGATGCGACCAATCGCAACTGGGCGGGCAATATCGACTATGGCGCGCAGAGCCATCTCGCGCCGGGCTCGCTGGACGAAGTCCGCGAAGCGGTTCGCCGTGCGACCAGGCTCCGGGCAGTAGGTTCGAGGCATTCCTTCAACCGCATCGCGGCAACCGACGCCACACAGCTGTCGCTGCATCGCCTGAACCGGCTCATCGGTATCGGCCGGAATGCGGCCACGGTGACCGTCGAGGGCGGCATCACCTACAGCCAGCTGTCGCCCGCCCTGCACGACCACGGCCTGGCGCTGCGCAATCTCGCCTCGCTCCCCCATATCTCCGTCGCCGGGGCGGTTGCGACCGCGACGCATGGTTCGGGAGATCGAAACGGCAATCTCGCGACAGCCGTCGCGGGGCTCGAGATCGTTACGGCGGATGGCGAAATCCTGCACCTCGAACGCGGCGATCCCGCGTTCGAGGGTGCGGTCGTCTCGCTTGGCGCGCTCGGCATCGTCACGGAAATCACCCTCGACGTCATGCCGACTTTCGACGTGCGACAGGACGTCTATCTCGACCTGCCCTTCGCCACGCTCGTCGAGCGTTTCGATGAACTGACCGCGAGCGCCTACAGCGTCAGCTTCTTCACTGCCTGGCGCGGCGACACCGTCGACCAGGTCTGGCTGAAGAGCCATGCCGCAGAGCCGTTCGCTCTGGGGAAGGATTTCCACGGCGCGCGGCTCGCCGACAGGAAATGGCATCCGATCGGGTCGATGGATCCGACAACCAGCACCGAGCAACTCGGCATCGCCGGGGCATGGCACCAGCGCCTGCCGCATTTTCGCATCGATCTCACCCCGAGCGCGGGCGAGGAGCTGCAATCGGAGTATTTTGTCGCCCGCAAGGACGCGCCCGGCGCCTTCGAGGCGATCAACCGAATCCGGGACAGGTTCTCGCCGCTCCTCTACATCTCCGAAATCAGGACCATCGCCGCGGACGATCTCTGGATGAGCACCGCTTACCGGCAGGATTCTGTCGGCCTACATTTCACGTTCAAGCCGGACTGGCCGAACGTGCAAAAGGTGCTGCCGCTGATCGAGCAGGCGCTCGCCCCGTTCAGCCCGCGGCCGCATTGGGGCAAGCTCTTCGCCACGCCGGCGCCCGAGGTCCGGAGCCGCTACGCGCGGCTCGACGACTTCCGCGCGCTCCTTGCCCGGCACGATCCGGCGGGCAAGTTCCGCAATGCCTTCCTCGACGAACTGCTCTTCTAGCCCGCCAGCGCCCGCAGCAGCCGACCGCCGACATGACCGTCGGGCAGGAGGCCGGCGCGCGACTGCCAGTCCATCACCGCGCTGCGGGTCTTGGGGCCGATGACGCCGTCGGCCGAACCGATGGCGTAGCCCTTGCGGAGGAGTTGGTTCTGGACCTCGCGTCTTTGCGCCTCGTTGAGTGCGGTGTCGTCCGGCCACGCGGTGAGGAATCCGCCGCTCCCGAGGATGCGATCGGCCAGGTGTCCCACGGCCAGCGCGTAGCTGTTCGAATTGTTGTAGCGCTTGATTACCCCGAAATTCGGAAGCGTCAGGAACACGGGGCCGTTGCCGCCCATCGGCATGAAGAGCCTGGCGACGTCGCTCTCGCGCGGGAAGGCGCGGCCGTTGGCGCGCCGGATGCCGGCATCGCGCCAGCTCGCGATGGTCGCGCTCGTCTCCGACCAGACGTGGCGATAGTCGAAGCCCTGCGGCAGCACCACCTCATAACCCCAGGTTTCGCCGGCACGCCAGCCATGCTCCCTGAGGTAGTTGGCGGTTGAAGCCAGCGCGTCCGGCACCGAGTTCCAGATATCGCGCCTGCCGTCGCCGCGGAAATCGACGGCGTAGCGCATGAAGCTCGACGGCATGAACTGCGGGTGCCCCATCGCGCCGGCCCACGAGCCGACCATGTCGGATGGCACGATGTGGCCGGCTGCGATGATGTCGAGCGAGGTGAGCAGCTCCTTGCCGAAGTAATCGGCCCGGTAGCCGCCATGAGTCAGCGTCGCGAGCGCATGCACGGTATTCGTACCGCCCATGAAGCCGCCAAAGTTTGTTTCGATGCCCCAGATCGCGAGCACGATTTCCGCCTGGACGCCGTAGCGGCTCTCGACGGCGGCGAGCGTCTGCGCCCATTCCCCGTGCTTGCCCTGCCCGGTTGCCGCCTGCTTGTCGGTGACGCGCTTGCCGAGATAATCGGCGACGGTCGAGGTGAACTCGGGCTGCTTGCGGGTCAGCTCCATCACCTTGTCGAGCGGCCGGAAGCCGCCCATCGCCGCATCGAAGACCCGACGGGGCACGCCGCGTGCCCTCGCCTGTTGCC
Organism: uncultured Devosia sp.; assembly: GCA_964425245.1. Lineage (GTDB taxonomy): Bacteria > Pseudomonadota > Alphaproteobacteria > Rhizobiales > Devosiaceae > Devosia_A. Next base: position 6,399 of record CAYRNE010000096.1, on the reverse strand, counting down.
AGACGCTGTCGATGAATCCGTCGACGCTGCGTGCGAACGCGGGACCGGCGGCAGCGCTCGCAAGGAGCGCAGCGCCACCGAGCGCAAACGAGCGGCGGGAACGGGAGAAACGGAGGTTTTTGGCTACGCGGAACATGAACGCCTCGGGACTGCAGAAAACGCGATACTGGTACGAGCCCCCCGGCCGACCCGCAGGCCGACCGAATGCATTGATTCTGAGGCATCGGATTAAGATCGCGTTAAGAACGGCCAGACCCGCCATCCCGTTCGCGTGATCGAGGGGCATCCGCCGCCGGCCCATCGGCGTCAGGGCTGCGACAGGAACCGCGAATAGGCCCAGCCGGTCCGCCCCTCCCCGTCGATGATCCGCAACCAGCCGCGCTCCTCGCCCGTGACGGTCACGACCTTGCCGCCGGCAAGCGCGAAGAGCTTCTCCGCGCCGCTGGAGGGATTGGATCGCACATTGACGCCCTGCCCCAGCACTGTCCTCGTCCCGGCCGCGCCGGCCGCCGGTGCGCGTTGTGTTTCCTCAGCGGGAGCGCGCAGGGAGGCGGGACGCACCTGCGGCACCGGGGCATAGGCGATGACCGGTGCACCGTTCTTTTCGGCGTCGGTGGCGCCGGCGACCTCCGCCGCTTCGGCGGCAGCCGCAGAGGCGGTCGCCGTCGGCCAGATCGGCTGGCCGCGGCTGTCGACGGCGACGGACGCAACGGTACGTCGCGCGATCGCCGGTGGCGGTTCCGCGGATCTGGCCAGGGTGATGGCATGGGGGATTTCGGGAACCGGTTCGCCGACCACCGCCGCAATTTCAACTGGCCTCTCCGATCCGCCGGTGCTCGCCGGCAGCGACGCCAGCATCCTGAACGTCTCGCCGATCCAGCCATCGGCCTGCGCCAGGGCGCGATCGCGCCCCGAAAGATGCGCGGTGGTCGCGCGGACTTCGGGGCTCGCCGCGGCTGAAGCGCCCCCGCCGGCGGCGATTCCGCCGGTTTCCGTGGCGTCGACGTCACCCGAACAGCCGCCGGGAGCCCACCCCCCGTCGGGGCACTGGGCCCGCATGGTCACGCCGGCGATCCCCAACATCACGAAGGTCGCCCCGAACGCCAGTCCTACCAGAACCAGGACGCCGCTGCGCCACAGCGCGTTTAGGCTCGCGCCCATTTCACTCCCTGTCCAAGCCTGCCGAACCCGTGGGTACGTTTGCTCCCGATCATGCACCCAACGTGTCCGGAACGGGGCGTGATTGAGGTATTTGTCGACGAACGGGGGCAATGTTGCAGCCTTGGCACGCGCCCTTATTTGACTTCGCCGCCGGTTGGAACCATGTGCCCGCTTCGGCGTTTCATTTAGTTAGGGTTCACGTACGAGGTGCATCCGGCGGCGATGAAGCAACCCGCGCTTTTGAAGCGTCGGAAGCGAAGGGACGCTGCGCCGCCTGCGGACGAGGCGGAGACCCTCACGATCCTTGACGCTTCCCCGATCCCCTCGCTTATTGTCGACTCCGAAGGAGTCATCCTCGCCGCCAATGCAGCCTTCGCCCGCCTGCCGCGAACGGAAAGCAGCCCGGTCGAGGGGCGCACCCTGCGCAGCGTCGTTCCGCCGGAATCGGGAATCGCGGACAGTTCGGGACTCGACGTCGTACTCGCCGATGCCGGCCCCGGGGGAGCGCCCCTCGGGCTCGCAATGTTCGGAGAGGGCCTCTTTCAGTTGTGGGCAGCGCGCATTGCCGGTGGACCCAACGTTCTCGTCACCTTCCTGCACGGTACCAACCGGCGGGAGATCGAACGCGAACTCGGCGAACGCGACGAGCGGCTTCGCATCGCTCTCGAGGCGGGCCGCATGGGCACCTGGCGCTTCGACCTCGCGACAGGCGAGCAGGTGTGGAGCGCCGGCCAGTATGCAATTTTCGGGCTCGAGCCGGACGGCCGCCCCCCGACGCGCGAGCTCTTCATGGCGCTTGTGCACCCGGAGGACCATCACCTCGTCGAGTTCAACGCCGAAGATATCCGCCGCGAGGGCACCTACCTCGATTCCGAGTTCCGCATAATCCGCCCCGACGGCACGATCCGCTGGGTCGCCGCGCATGCGCTCGCGCGTTTCGGCGAAGACGGCAAGCCCGCGCAGATCATCGGCGTCAACCAGGACGTGACGGACCAGAAGCGCTGGGAGGAAGCGCTGCGCGTGAGCGAGGAACGGTTGCGCCAGTTCGGCGAATCCTCCTCGGACGTGCTCTGGGTGCGCGACGCCGAAACCCTGCAGTGGGAATACCTGAGCCCGGCCTTCGACAAGACCTACGGGATTTCGCGGCAGGATGCGCTGCGCGGCGACAACTTCGCCTCCTGGATCGAACTCATCGTGCCCGACGACCGCGAATGGGCGCATGCCCAGATTGCGAAGGTCCGCGCCGGCGAACGCGCCACGTTCGAGTATCGCATCCGCCGCCCGGTGGACGGTGAGATCCGCTGGCTGCGCAACACCGACTTCCCCATGCGCGACGCCGACGGGCGCGTCGTCCGCATCGGCGGTATCGGCCATGATCTCACCGACCTCAAGGCCGCCGAGGACCACCAGCGCGTGCTGCTGGCCGAGCTGCAGCACCGGGTGCGCAACACGCTGACAGTGATCCGTTCGATCGCACGGCGCACGGCAAAGGGCCGCGACTCCGTTGCCGAGTATGCCGAGCAGCTCGAGGGCCGGATAGACGCCTTTGCCCGCGTGCAGAGCGCGGTGACGCGGAACCACAGCCTCGCCGTCGAGCTCGGGGGGATCGTCCGCGAGGAGATGCACGCCTCCGCCGCACCGCCCGAGCTGGTGACGATGCACGGCCCCGCCCTCTGGCTGCAACCCAAGCCGGCTGAGAGCGTCGCCCTTGCCATCCACGAGCTCGCAACCAACGCCGTCAAGCATGGGGCGCTGCGGCATCCCGGCGGCCGGGTTCGCGTCGTCTGGTCGGTAGCCGCCGGCGCGTCCGGGGACCGGCTCGAATTTCGCTGGGAGGAAACCGGACTTACGGGTCTCGCGCGGCCGAGCCGGCGCGGCTTCGGCATGGAGATACTCGAGCGCTCGCTGACCTTCGATCTCGCCGCGACCACAACGCTGGACTACGAACCGACCGGGCTCGTCTGCACGATCAGCATACCGATAGACAACCGGCTCGTGCAGTGGGGAGGCGACAAGGGCCGGGAGAACCCCGGCTAGCGGCCGCTGCCCGGATCGCGGTGGATCGGGTCGATCCAGTAAACCGCCTCGGGCTTCTCGACCGCCTCGATGGTATCGATGTTGACGACCACCGCCTCGTTGTCGGACCGCACGAGCACGCATTGCAGGGGCTGGTCGGGGTCCGCATTGATCTCCTGGTGCGGAACATAGGGCGGCACGTAAATGAAATCGCCCGGCCCTGCCTCGGCCACGTATTCGAGACGCTCGCCCCAGCGCATGCGCGCCCGGCCGCTGACGACGTAGATCACGCTCTCGAGGGGTCCGTGATGATGAACGCCGGTCTTCGCGTTCGGCTCGATCGACACCGTACCCGCCCAGATCTTCTGCGCCCCGACGCGGGCGTGGTTGATCGCCGCCTGCCGGAACATGCCCGGCGTCTGCGCCGTGTTGGGGTCGAGCCTGTCGCCCTTGATGACCTGCACGCCGTCGTGTTTCCAGCGCGCAGCGGCGAGGTGGTTGTCGCGGTCGTCACTCATGGCTCCTCCTCTTGCGCCCAAGCCGTGAACGGATCACGCCTCGGCCAGCGGCCGTTGTGCTTCCGGCACGTCGGGCAAGACTTCCTCGGGGATGCATTGCGGACCGAGACGGCCCGCGATCAGCGGCACGACGTGGCGCATGACGTTTCGCCGATGGCCGGGATCGCGGAACAGGCGCGCCGAGGTATAGTGCCGCGTGAGGATCAGGGCGCGGCCGCGCGCGGGCGTCATGCCGTCGAGCCCGGCTTCGAGATCGAAGCTCACATCGAACCCTGGCGGTGCCGGATAGAGGAAGGCGAAGAATCGCCGGGCCTGCTCGTTGATGAAGAGCGGGGCAGCCGCCTGCATCAGCGCCGCGTCGTCGCCGCTCGCGAACAGCGCCTCACACAGCAGTACCAGCAGATAATAGCGGTAGCGTGAATGCGGCTCCGCGAGCTCGCTCCCGAGCCGATAAAGCCGCACCGCCTCGGCGATGTCGCCGCGGTACATGCGGAACTGCCCGAGCGTCGCGAAAGCCGCGGCGAAGGCCGTGGTGCCGGCAAAGGCCCGCTCGGCAAGCTGCAGCGCGAAATCGGAATAGATGGGGCTCACGAAATCGAGGAGCTTCGCGGCGCCGAGCACGTGAATGTCGTTGCCCTCGATTCCCGGCAGCGCGGCGGTGACCAGCGCCTCGATCTCCGCTTCATCGTCGCGGCGCGGATCGGACCCCGCCAGGATCTCGCTACCTGAAAGGATGTATTTGGAGTGGATCGCGGTCGCGAGCATGAGCTTTGTGACCGCATCATCCGGGCTGCGCGCCAGCCCGGCGCGCAGCCGCGCCTCGGCGTCGCGCCAGGTCACCTCGTAGGGCGCCCCCATCTGCTCGGAAGCCTCGAGCAGTCGCACCGGCAGCGGTACGTCGGTCGGACCGGCGGTTCCGGCCGCGGGTATGGCCAACGATTGCCACACGGCATCGATGATCGAAGCGGCCTCGCCGGCTGCTGCGGTGATAGAGGAGGCATTGTCCGGTACGACGGTCCGGAAGACCTTGATGATATGGCCGTCGCGTCCGCGACGCAGCGCCACTGAACAATCGAGCCGGGATCCTGCGGTGAGGAAACTTAGATTCACCGCAAACTGCGGCGACGCTTCGGACGCCGCAAACGAAACCGGCAGCGCCGGGTCGAGAATGACGCGGCGCGAAGCCTCGGTCAGCTGGTCGAGCCGGCGCACCAGCGCCTCCGCAAAGGCCGTGGCTTGCGCCGCATTGGCCCCGTTTACGCCGCTCATCGGCCCCACGGCGATGAAGGCCGTCCCGGACGCATCGCCTGCCCCGCGGGCGGCCACCCAGACGTAACCCTCTCCATAGCGCGTTGCGATGAAGCGCGGCTCGCGCGCGTCGTCGCCCAGCTTGCGGCGCAGCCGGTTGATGGCGAAATCGATGCTGCGATCGCTGGCGCCCGAGCCCGGGCCGGAGACGACGTCGAGCAGCTCGGCGCGGCTGAACGAGCGGCCCGGCTGGCCGGTGAAGGCAAGCAGCAGTTGCCGGTCGATGCGCGTCAGGTTCACGCGCCGGCCCCCGGCCTCCAGCCACCGGAAGTCGGCATCGATAACGACGCCCTCGAAAACGATCTTACCGGTCAAATCGGGGTCCCCCGGGTCCCGCGGGGCGATCACCCCGCAACGCATCATGAATGGAAGACCCGGGCCCGGTCAAACAATGCTGCAACAAGTCCGATCCAGCATCGCCAAACTGGCTTCGACCAATCGGAGGTTGCCGCATGACGCCCGAGCTGACCCACGGGATAGATGACGGAGACACGGCCTCGCGAACGGCATGGGCGGGCCGGCGCGACGGCGAGGCTGCTTCACGTCCGGCTGAGCCTCGCGCCGGTTTCATTTTTCCGCCATGGGGACATATCGGCCCCGCTGTTCGGCGCCTCTCTCGCCTCTTGCATGCATTCTGGCTCCGCCGCAGTCTTCGCAAGCTGAGCGACCATCAATTGCGCGATGCCGGCATCGACCCCACACTCGCCGGTCGCGGACGTGCTGCCGACGTAGCAGTCGACCCGAACATCGGCAGCGGCTACTAGCCATCGGCGTAGCGAACAGCCGGCAGGCCCGAGGGGCGAAGCAGGCCAGAAACCGCGGCGGAAGCGTTGCCTGCACAGCCCGGCGAATGCCGGAGCCAATCCAGCGTGCCCGGACCATGTTGCGGATACGAGCGGTAGGGCGCGGCTGGGCGGCCGGCCATCATCGAACTCGGCTGGCGAACCGGCGGCGACAGGCGGGGACGGCGCCCCTTGCCTTCCGGCAAGCCCATTCGAGAGCGGTTCACCCGACAAACAAAAACCCCGCCGGCTTTCGCGGGCGGGGTTCGTTGGGTTCGGTTCGTATCGAGACCGGATGTTCTTGGTAGACCTGGCGGCGACCTACTCTCCCGTGCCTTAAGACACAGTACCATCGGCGCAAAGGGATTTAACGGTCGAGTTCGGGATGGGATCGGGTTCTGGGCCCCTCGCAATTACCACCAGGTCGACGAAAAACATCCGGGTGAATTCTGGTTTTGTCTGAGCGAATGGGAGTAGCGAAAGCGAGTAGGAGAATCCTATTCGCTAGGAACTATTCGCTGCTCGCTCGTTCGTCCGCAAGAGCAAACCTGCGGGCATTGATTAATGAGAACGATCAAGCCAATCGAGCTATTAGTACCGGTCAGCTTCACACA
>CAYRNE010000095.1:5866-9128 GCA_964425245.1 uncultured Devosia sp. | reverse complement strand
GCCCCGAGGGTCCTGCCCCGAACCTCTCCTTCATCGGGCAGGTGCTCGAGGAGGCGGGGATGACATACGACGCCATCGACATCGCCGACGGCTACAAGACGACCATTGTCGACCTCAACACGAACCGCCTGCCCAAGCATATGATCGGCGCCTATGACAGCGTGATCAACTGCGGCACGAGCGAACACATCCTCAACCAGATGAGCACCTTCGCCGCCGTTCACGAGGCTACGAAACCGGGCGGACTCATGCTGCATACGGTGCCTTGCGTCGGCTTCCAGAACCACGGGTACTTCACCTACACGAGCCGCTTCTTCTTCGATCTCGCCGGGTACAACAACTACGAGGTCATCGACATGTGGTTCGAGCGTGCGGGGACGGAGAACCTCTTCGCGGCGGCCCGGCAATACACAACGTACTTCCCCGCCCTCAACGACCGCCTCGCCCGGATCGGCAAGGAGCCCAGCGAAACCGCGATCGACGCGCTCGAGATTCCCACCGTCGCCATAGGCCTATTGATGCGCCGGCGAACGGGCGATCCATTCATGGGAACGGTCGAGACCAGCACGAGCGTGGGCAATGTGCCCAAGAGCGTGCTGTCCTCCTACATGAAGAAGCTCATCGGGCGCTGATCATCGCTTCCGCACCGACTTCGCGCCCGCCCTCAGGCAGGAAGATCGATCGGGGACTCGCACGGAAGATCGAGCGGAACTCACCGCCGCTCTGCACGAATCCGGCATTGCGCTCGATGACCCGGTCCTCGTTGTTGATCGAGAGCGCAAGGAGGCACAACGCGATGCCGCGGCTCACGAGCTCGCCCGAGGGCAGGATGGGCAGGCGGGCGCCGGGCAGGAACTTCCCCTGCTTCTGCGGGGTATCGTCCGCGACGAAGTCGATGAGATCGGCGACCTCCATGAAATTGGCGAAGGCGCAGGCGAGGTGTCCGGCGCCGAAGAGCGCGATCGGCCCGCGCTCGGCACGAATCGACTCGAGGAGCGCGCGAAGCTCCGCCTTGGCCGGACCGTAGGCGGCTGCATAGCTGGCTAGCCTGCCGACCTGATCTGCGGCCGCGCTCGTCACCTCCAGCGGACCGGGTGCGCCCGTCTTCCTCGCGAGCTGGACCAGTGAGTTCTCGAACGGCCGCGGATGCACGTCGGTGCGAATCGGTTCGAACCCGCCGAGCGATGAAAGCGGGGCGAAGGTCTCGGGCGTCAGATAGAGCGAGTGTTCCTCCCAGACCATGCAGTAGTCGTTCAGCCGCAGGTTGTCGGTGCAGTCCGGCACTTCGAGCATCAGCAGACCGCCGGGCCTCACCAGTTCCGCAAGGCCTTCGAAGTATGACCGGGGGTCTTCGGCATGCTCGCTGATGTGCCTGACAATCAGGACATCGGCCTGGCCACGTCGGCCCGCCACCGCCGCCATCCGTTCGGGAGTTGTGAGTTTCTGGACGGTTTCGATACTGGCGTTCGGTTCGCTCACACCGAGGTCTTCGTCGAGCCGAACGCGCCAGGTATTGGCAAATCCGCGCTTGGCGAAGCGCTCGACGGTCGTATCGTCCTTGTAGGTGAGGCCTGCGACGACGCTGTCGCGCGTCACGCCGGGGAGGGCAATGATCTGTTCGACTACCTCGTCGAGGTGCTCCTCGGGCTCGCGGGCGAAAAGCCAGTCATAGGGCGCAACGAGGGCCGTATGGGGTAGCGGGCGCGTGCTCTGGATCGTTCCGCACACGGGGCACTGACCCACCGTGATCCGGAAACGCGTCTCGGGAACGTCCGCCTCCTCGAGGTAGAAGGACGAAACCGGATGGCTGCCGACATCGAGCTCGTCGCGCACCTCGCCCCGACCGCAAACCAGACATGCCATCCGCTTCTCCCGGGCTGTTGCGCGGCCTCTCTAACCCATCGCCGCGGTAGGCGAAAGGCCAGCCGGAGCCTGCGATTCGGGGTCCCCTCGGTCAGCGGCCCAGCCGGCGGCCGACGCCGCGGAACAGGCGACGAAGCCACGTTCTCGTCAGCTCGCCGAAACCGAGGTCGTTGATCATCCCGGTATAGCCGTAATGAACGCTCATCCCCTCCGGCATGCGAACGAGCGAGGACGACTGCGTCGTCTCGAAGGCCGGATCGACCGCAAGGGAAGTCGTAGTTTCGAGCGGTATGTTGAACGGCTCACCGGAAGTTCGGCGAAGCACGGCCTCGACCCCTACGTCCATGACCTTGGGAACCTTGTAGCCGATGCTGCGGTATTCCTCTGGAATCGGGCGCTCGGCGCCCGGGGTAATCTCGTGCAGCACCACCTCGTACTTGTTCGCGCGCGCAATGAGCGGGAAGAACATGGGATCGTAGCGATAGAGCGCGTGCCCTGGAAACCCGGCCATGGGCAGGTCGTGATAGCAGAGGCCGCCCACCTTGATGAGGGCATGAATGGTCTGGAATGCCCGTAACTGATTGAAGACGTGCTCTGTGGTGCCGAAGTTCATTACGAGGTCGAACTGCGCCTCGAGATCGGGGCCGGGCTCATGCACGTTCAGGTCGAAGAGGACCGTGTTCGTCGCGTGGAAGATGTCGATTGCGGTGTACTTGAAGCCCGCAAGGATCAGCAGATCGCCGAGAAAGCCGCCGTTGCCAATGGCCTGAAGCCGTGCCTGGGGCACCTTCGCCGGAGGCGTCGCATCCTCATGCTTGCCGGCGAAGAATTCGAGGAAACGCGAGGCTGCCTCGCCCTTCGCGTCGCCGAAGAGTTGCGTCGCACCAATGTCGCAAACCTTCACGCCGGGCTGCAGCGCGCCGGTCGCGGCGAGATGAGTCAGTCGGTATAGCGTTTTGGGCGTTGATCCCATTAGTGTCCCCCGGCCCTCGCGCCTGCGTGTACAGTACTGGATGGTCTCGTCAATTCTCAGCCGCGATCGCAATCTTCGCGGTAACGTCATGGAGCCAGGCATGCCCCGCGGCCGGGTCTGCCTCGGGCGGGGCCCAGGCGGCCGGTTCGGTCCGCTGCGGGTCGAACGGGCCGATCGTGGTCTCGAGGAATACCAGCCATTCGCTGCGGAAAGCCAGCGTGTGAAACCGACTTTCGGGCATCCGGTAGAAGAAGGGCCGGCCACTCGCGGCCGGCCCCATCTGGATGAGCTCAGTCACCTTTCCCGCATCGTCGAACAGCAGGGCGTCGGCTGCTCCCTCGATGACCGTCAGGGTTTCCACCTTCCCGAAATGCCGGTGCGGACGGACATAAGTCGAGGCATGCATGACGATCAGCATCTCCTGCT
>CAYRNE010000095.1:0-5856 GCA_964425245.1 uncultured Devosia sp. | reverse complement strand
CGAATCGGGTCCGGCGTGAAAGCAGAGCCGGCAGCGGCGGCGCGGCGAGCCTGCAGCCCCGGCCTTCAGCATCGCCACGGTCTGCGCATCGGCGGCAAGAAAGGCGCCGTCCGACTGGTATACCTCAGGGGCAATTCGTCTCAGCCTCGCGCCGTCACCATTCATTCACATGCTCCTGCCGCAGTTTACGGACTTGACCAACGCGCCCGCGTGCGGAAATACACGCCTCATACCGTTATGACCAACATGGCGTCAAAAACAGGCTGGTCGCCGCACCGAGAGTGAGACGCTGATGTCAGAGCGGCTGCGCATCAAATTCCTCATCGCGATCTGGGGCGCGCGATACGTCCACGAGTTCGCCCGGGTCTCCCTGCCCTCCTACCTCGCCCCGGGCAATATCCCGCATCTGGCGGCAAACGCCGATCTGGAAATCCTGGTGATGACCACGGCGGAAAGCATTTCCGCCTTCGACGACGACCCCGCTTTCGCTCGCCTTCGATCGATCTGCCCGGTCCGCTTCATCCTCATCGACGATCTTGTCACCGCGGGCCAATACGGCGTGACCCTGACGCTGGCCTTTGCTCGCGGCATCCGGGACAGCGGTGAGCAGCAGACCAGTACGCATTTCGTCTTCATGAATTCTGATTTCGTGCTCTCTGCGGGATCACTTGCCTCGATGCTGAAGAAGCTCGAGGCGGGAAGCCGCTGTATCGTTGCTCCCTCGCTACGGGCGCGCAGCGAGGATGTCCTTGGCGTGCTCGAGAGCCGGGTCGACGAAGAGGGCGTCCTCTCGATGCCCTCGCGTGAGCTCGTCGGGCTCACCCTGCGGTCGCTTCACCCCACCGTGATCGGCAAGACCGTCACCCAGCAACTCTGTACCTGCCGGACCCACAACCAGGTCTATTGGCAGGTCGACGAGTCGACGCTCCTCGGCCGGTATCATCTCATCTTCATGCTGGCGATAAAGCCGGAGGTGCCGATGGGAGCGGTCAATTCCTATTGCGACTACGGCTTTATCCCCGAACTCGTGCCGAGCGGCGACTTCACCGTCATGGACGATTCGGACGACTTCTTCATGCTCGAACTGCAGGCGGCGGCGCAGGAAAAGAACCAGTTGCGCGGCGGCTATTCGAGCATCGAGGAGATCGCCGACCAACTCGCCGAGTGGACGACGGCGGAACACAGGCGCTTCGCCAGGGTCGACGTGGTCTTTCACGCGAAGGACAAGCCCGCGAACCTTGCTGCGGCGAGGGCAGAGTTCACAGCATGGTTCGACAGGCTGAGCGCAAGACTCAAGGGTGCGCCGATGACGCATGCCGGGCACTACTACTGGACGATGGGGCTGCAGGCCTGGGCGATCGCCAAGTTCGGCAAGGCCCGTCGCGTGCTGCCGCCGGAGTTGCGGGCTGACAGCATTGCGTCCGGGCAGCATGACGGCCAGCTTGCCTACCCACTCCGGCCGGAGCGGCAGAGCGAGCCGACCGCGCTTCAGCGTCTGCATATCAATGCGATAAAGTGGGTTAAGCAGCTGCTGGGTTCCATGCCGGTCGTTCCCATCTGGAGCCACGAGTGGCGGGACGGCCGGCTGGTCCTCGACTGGGTAAAGGGGGTCACCCGGCGGCGCGGCGGCCGTCACCTTTTTGTAGCGTCCCCGGACAGCCCGTTGGTGCGATTCTTCAGTCGCCGCTCCGAATTCGACGTCAGCGAGCAGCTTACTGCATACCTTGGAGACAGGAGCGGGGAGGACGACGAACCGGCGCCGCCTGGCAACGCTTACGACAGCATTCTCCTCCACGTTTACCGCGCGGACGTTCGGCAGTCCGCCCGCGCTTTCGAGCGTCTTCGACCCGTGCTCGCGCCAACCGGACAGATGGCGCTCTTCGTGCATCACCGGCGCGGGGAATTCGATCCGAGCAACTTTTCGTACGAACTGGCGCAGTACGCCGAGGATGTGCTGCCGCCGGATTGGCTCGGCTACGAAATTGAAGCCCGGTTCGTGGGTGGGCGGCTGAAGCGCTGGCTCCGCCTTGTGGAGGTCGAGCTGTTCGGCTACCTAGTCCCATCGTCCCGGATCCGTCCGCTCCGCATGGCTGCCGGCGTGCTGTTGTGGCCTTTCGTGGCCGCGATCATGGCGGTCTACAACGCGATCAACCGCGAAGCGCTCGAGGAATGCCCCGACTATTGCAGCAGCTTTCTGCTCACGTTCAACCCAAGGCCGGCCGGCGAAAAACGCCCGGACGAGGAACGCCCGGCGACGGCCGCGAACCCCGAGTTCGCCGGTTGAGGGTATTCGTAAGGGACGGCAGCTGAGGATGAGCGGCAGCGGCTATCTCGTCGTCGGCGGGGACAGCTTTGTCGGCAAGGGCACGATCGCGGCGCTCAGGGGGCGCGGCCATCGCGTGCTCGGTACGACGCGGCGGCCCGACTCCGTTTCGGCCGAGCGCATTCTGCTCGATTTCGAGAAGCCGGAGACCGTTTCCCTGCCCGACGGCGTCGACTATGCCTTCGTCATCGCCGCCGCGACGAACTACGATCGCTGCGAAACCGACCCGATGGCGCGGGTGATCAACGTCGACCTGATCCCGCGGGCGGTCGCTGCCCTGCTCGAACAGGGAGCATTCGTCACCTTCATCTCGACGAACTCCGTATTCGGCGGCGAGCGGCCCTGGCCCCACGAGGATGACCCGCACGATCCGCGCATCGCCTATGCGAAGCAGAAGTCCGAGGGGGAGGACGAAGTTCGAGCGGCGGCCGCCCGGCTCGGCGCCGAGGATCGGCTGAACATCACGCGGCTGACCAAGATTATGGACGCCGGCGTTTCGCCGCTTCCCGGCTGGTTCAGCAGCTGGAAACAGGGCCAGCCGATCGAGCCCTTCGCCGACCTGATCTTCGCTCCCATGTCGGTCAAGTTCGTCGGCGACGCGCTTGCGCGCATCGGCGAGGCACGCGTTCCGGGCAACCTTCACCTTTCGGGCGCCGAGAATGTCGGCTACGTCCCGTTCGCCAAGGCGCTGGCGGAGAGGCTCGGCATCGAACCGGACCTGATCCGCCCCACGACGGCCACGGCGAAAGGCATTCATATCGCGTTCAAGCCGGCCTATAGCGGTCTCGGCATGACGCGCACCACCGCGCTCACCGGCGTGGAGCCGCAGCCCCTCGCCGCGCTGCTGGACGATATCATGGCCGACTATCACGAGCGAGAGAGAGCAACGAGCGAATGACCGATGCCCTGCACCGCCGGGACCGCTGCCGGCTCTGCGATTCCCGCAACGTCGAACGCGTCATCGATCTTGCGCCGATCCCGCTTTCGGAGAATTACGCGGCGGATTCGGCGAGCGCCCGCACCCGTCCGCGCTACCCGGTCGACGTCTATATGTGCGCCGACTGCGGGCACGTCCAGCATCTCGACGTGATCGACCCCAAGGTGCTGTGGGACAGTTACACCTATTATTCGGGCGAAGCGAAGGGGATGCCGGAGCACTTCGCGGCCACCGCCGGGAAGATCCTCGAGCGCACGAAACCGGCGCCGGGCGCCCTGGTCGTCGATATCGGCGGCAACGACGGCTCGCTCCTCAAGCCATTCAAGGAAAAGGGATTTCGGGTTCTCAACGTCGATCCAGCCGTGGATGCCGCCCGCCGCGCCAGGGAGGCCGGCATCGAGACGATCTGTGACCTCATGAGTTCCGGCCTTGCAAGACAGATCCGCGCCGGGCATGGACCGGCCGCGGTCATCTGCGCCTTCAACGTCTTCGCGCACGCCGACGATCTCGGCGACATGGTCGACAGCGTCCGCGAAATGCTGGCGCCGGACGGCCTTTTCTTCTTCGAGGCGCAGTACCTGCTCGACATCATCGACGGCATGCTGATTGCCACGATCTTCCACGAACACATGAGTCACCATTCGGCGACGCCGCTCGTGGCGTTCCTCGCGCGCCACGGGCTGGAGCTGATCGCCGTCGAGCGTGCGCCGATCCAGCATGGCTCGCTGATCGGCGCGGTGCAGCTCAAGGGCGGCCCGCGCAAGGTTGAGCAGTCGGTCGCCGACCTCCTCGCCCTCGAAGCGGACCGCCGGCTCACGCAGATCGAGACGCTGCGCGATTTCAACGGCCGCGTTCAGGCGCTGCGAGGACGGACCCGCGAGATGGTCCGGAGCCTCAAGCAGCAGGGCAGAACGCTTGCCGGTTACGGCGCCGCCCGCAGCGGGCCGACGCTGATCGCCCAGATGGGCCTCGCCGGCACCATGGATTTCATCGTGGACGATCACCCCCAGAAAGTGGGGCGGTTCGAATCCGGCGACGGGTTGCCCGTTGTTCCGACCGCGGAACTGACGAGGCGGATGCCGGATTACGCCGTGATCCTCGCCTGGGTCCATTCACAGAAGATCATCGAGACCAACAGGGACTATCTCGAAAAGGGCGGGCACTTTATCGTCCTTTGTCCGGAGACCCGGGTGGTCGGCAAGGACGGCGACGTCCGAATCTAGGAAATCGCGCGATGTCGGAAATCAAGACCAAGGAAGCGCAGTACCAGGTGATGATCGAGGCGGCGGCCGACAAGGACCGCGGCATCGAAACGCTCGGCCTGCGCGGCAGCGAAAGCTGGCACACCGACCCCAAGCACATCATCTTCCGGCTCTCGCGCTACAAATTCGTCGCCAAGATGCTTTCGGGCAAGAAGACGGCGCTCGAAGTGGGCTGCGGGGACGCCTTCGCCACGCGCATCGTGCAACAGGAAGTCGAAAAGGTCACGGTCACCGATTTCGACCCGGTCTTCATCGAGGACGTGAAGCAGCGTATGAAGCCGCGCTGGCCCATGGAGGCCTATACGCACGACATGCTCGACGGGCCCTTCCCCGGCCGTTTCGACGCCGTCTATGCCTGTGACGTCCTCGAGCACATCGACCCCGCAAAGGAGGAGATCTTCCTCGCCAATGCCTTCGCGCCGCTCGACGAGCACGGCGTCGCGATCATCGGCATCCCCTCGCTCGAGAGCCAGGCCTATGCCTCGATCCAGAGCAAGGTGGGTCACGTCAACTGCAAGAGCGCGCCCGACCTCAAGGCGCTGATGGAGAAGTTCTTCTGGAACGTCTTCATGTTCTCGATGAACGATGAGGTCGTCCACACCGGCTTCCACAAGATGGCGCATTACATCTTCGCCGTGGGCGCCGGGAAGCGGACCTGACGCGGCGGCCCCTTGAGCGGCGAGAGCTACATCGCCCGCCTGCGCTCCCGCGTCGGGCACGAGACGCTGTTCATCCCGGGAACGCGCCTCTTCCTCGAAAACGAGGACGGCAGGCTGCTCATGCAGCTGCGCGCCGATTTCCGCGTCTGGGGGTTTCCCGGCGGCAATGCCGAGATCGGCGAACGCTTCGAGGATTGCCTCATCCGCGAGCTGCGCGAGGAAACCGGCCTCATCGTGGGGAACCTCGTGCCGGTCGCGCTCTCCTGCGATCCGGCGCACGAGACGCTCACCTATCCCAACGGCGATGAATGCCAGTTCCTCGCCATGATGTACTGGTCGGACACGTACGAGGGGACGCCGGCGCTGCTCGGCGACGAGAACCTCGATTTCGGCTGGTTCGGCCCCGACGACTGGCCCGAAATGCTGCCGACGATGCGGCGGGGACTCGAGGCCTACCTCGCGTTCCGCCGGACCGGCGCGTTCCAGGTTATCTAGACTGGAGACCGGCCACCTCTGCGGCGGCATCTACCTTGGTGGTGCACTACACGCTCCTCTATGCCTTGTACCATAAAGCAAAAATGACATTTGTGTTATTGTTGCAATGTGCGTTGGAGACTTGGGCCATCGCACCTGCGCCGCTGAAGAAGAATTCCACATAGGTCTCGCCCGGGCGGA
>CAYRNE010000094.1:0-9196 GCA_964425245.1 uncultured Devosia sp. | reverse complement strand
TCGAAGCCGACGGGATCGGGGATTTTCGCGGCAAGCTCGGGATCGGCGTCCCACGCGTTGGGATCGGCGTCGAGGAGTGTGCCGAGGCGCTTCGCGATGGCGAAGAATTCCATGGCGCGGAGGAACGGAAAGAGCTTGCCCGGTTCGATCGGGACGCGCGCCAGGGCGTCGAGCGGCAGCTCCACCGGCACGTCCTTGGAGAGCGTCACGAGCTCTTTGGAAATGCGGGCGAGTTCGGCATTGTCGATCAGCTTCTGCCGGCGCGAGGGCTGCCTGATCTCTTCGGCGCGGGCGAGGAGCGTCTCGAGGTCGCCGTAGGTATTGATGAGCTCGGCCGCGGTCTTGACCCCGATGCCCGGAACGCCGGGCACGTTGTCGACGGCGTCGCCGCAGAGCGCCTGCACGTCGATGACCTTGTCCGGGCCGACGCCGAACTTTGCGACCACTTCCTCCGGCCCGATCCAGCGCATCTCCGGCTTGTTGCCGCCGCGCCCGAGCGTATCGAGCATGCGCACCGCGCCGCCGGGCTCGATGAGCTGCATGAGGTCCTTGTCTGAGGAGACGATGGTGACCTTGCCGCCCGCCTCGCGTGCGAGCCGCGTATAGGTCGCGATGATGTCGTCCGCCTCCCAGTTCTCCATTTCGATGGAGGGGAGCGAATAGGCCTTGGCCGCGGCCCGGGTCAGCGGAAACTGCGGCACGAGGTCCTCGGGCGCGGGCGGCCGGTGTGCCTTGTACTCGGGGTAGATGTCGCCGCGGAAGCTCTTCTTGGCGTAGTCGAAGACCACGGCCATGTGCGTCGGCGCGTCGTCGCCGCGCAGGTCCTCCATCAGCTTGAACAGCATGCTCGTGAAGCCGATGACGCAGCCGATGGGCAGTCCGTCGGTCTTGCGGGTCAGCGGCGGCAGCGCGTGGTAGGCGCGGAAGAGATAGGTCGAGCCGTCGACGAGGATGAGGTGCATGCGTGATTCCAGCGGGGAAGGCGGCGGACCTTAGCGCATCGGGTGCGGCGGCTAAACCCTCGCGGAAAGGCTGCCGCCGGCCACCTTCGCGACGGGGGCGGTCTCATGAAAAATCGTGTCGAAATGCGGTCGGAATCTTGGGCAATGCTCAGGCCTGCGGGCGGTATCCCCGAATTGCGGAGGATTTAGTGATGTCGAGGCTCGTTTCGGCAGCGATCGCGGCGCTGGTCGTTGTTACGCCCACCCTGGCGCAGGAGAAGCTCTGTCCCGAGACGGGGATCATCCCCTGGCTCGGCGGCATGGTGCTCGAAAGCCGCAAGGAGCTGCCGAGGCTGCAGGCGCGGAACTATGGCGCCGATGCCGCCTATCTCACCGTGCGCTATTCGCCCTCGTTGAGCGAGGAGTCGGCCGAAGCCTTCCTCATGCCGCTCTTCGACGAGGACATCCGCGGCATCAAGGACGTGGTCTTTGCCTGGTCGGTCGCGGCCCGCGGTCTCGCGGCAACGCGCGAGGCGATCGGGCCGGACCAGATGGACGCGCTCGCACTCGCGAGTCCGACGACCGTCCGCGCCCTCGTCGACTTCGATGCCGACGATATCGTGATGCACGCGTTTGCTGCTCTCGACGACGAGGCGGCGACCGCGGAGATTCGCAACATCTATATCGCGATGGTCGATCTGCCGGACGAGCGCAAGGCGGAGGTCGCAAGCTATGCCGAGGAGCGGGGCCACTACGTGGTCGCGGGCGCGATCTACGCCTTGATGCGCGATCCCGAGCCGTGGCCGGCCTTCCTCGCGCGCGTTCCCCATGGCCTCGCCGAGCCGCTCGGCAAGATGTTCGGCTTCTTCCCGCTTTACGTCGGCAACGACGCGCCGGCCCCGCCCGGCTCGCCGGAGCCCAATGTGTGGACCGAGCTCAACGAGGTGGCGGCCGCGGCGGCATTGCAGCCCGAATTCGAGTTCATCAACCCCTATCTCAGCCAGACCGGCCATATCGACGCGGCACTGGCCGCCGCGGGCGCGCTGCGCCAGGCGATCGACAGCGGCGCCATCGCCCGCGACGGTGCGATGGACGAGGGCTGGCTCCTTGCCTATCGCGCGTTCAAGGGGATCGGCGACCCGTCCGCCGACCTGATCGATCCGACGCTCGAGAGCCTCAGGATCGGCCTGAGGCCGCTGCGCCAGACCTCGGCGGAGGTGCTGGCCTGGATGCTCGCGGTCGACGCCCTGAGGCCCTATCTGCGCGGTGAAGCGGACGCCATGCCGGCAGAAATGCCCGGCGCGCCCGGCGGCCTGCTCGCAGCCGAGTGGCCCCAGTGGCAGGCGCTCGCGGAAAAGGTCCGGAACGAACCCAACAGCGTCGTGCCCGACGGCACCGAACGCTCGCTCGCCATTGCCGCCGAGCTGCTGTTCGCGGCCGGCCAATACGAGGTGCTGGCCGCCATGCTCGGCTCCATTGCGCCGCCGCCGATCAGGGCCGCCCTCGCCGACGACTTCATGAAGCGGCTCGACAGGCAGTGCGAGTCGTACCTCTGGCACCCCGCCGAGTCGCTGCTGCTGATCGGCCAGCAGGTCTATAAATTCGGCGATGTGAGCCGGGAGCCCGATCCGCCGCCGCCGGGGCCGGAAGCGGCGCCCGCGGACCGCACGCGCATGAAGAACTGAGGCCGCCCCTGGGGAGCGGCCCCATGCCTTGCCGCTACTTCTGGCCGACCGCGGCCGGCGTTTCGCCCGGCGCGAGTAGGTAGCGCCAGACGGCGGCGCCGAGCGCCCCGCCGAAGAGCGGCGCAACGATGAAGAGCCAGAGCTGGGTGAGCGGCCCCGCCCCGCCGAAGAGCGCGGCGGCGATCGAGCGCGCCGGGTTGACCGAGGCGTTGGTCACCGGAATCGCGATGAAGTGGATGACCGTCAGCGTCAGCCCGATGGTCAGCGGCGCGAAACCTGCCGGGGCCGAGGCGCTGGTCGAGCCGAGGATCACGACGACGAAGACGGCCGTCAGCACGACCTCGACGATGAGCCCGGCGAGCAGCGAATAGCCGCCGGGCGAAAGCTCGGCATAGCCGTTGGAGGCGAAGATGCCGGCGCTGAACCCCGTGACCGACGAGGCGACGACAAAGACGACGAGCGCCGCGAGCGCGCCGCCGACGACCTGCGCCACCCAGTAGGGGATGAGCTCGGACCAGGGAGAGCGGCCGGCGATGGCAAGGCCCAGCGTCACCGCCGGATTGAAGTGGCCGCCCGAGATGCCGCCCACGGCATAGGCCATGCCGAGCACGGCAAGGCCGGCAGCAAAGGAGACGCCGAGCCAGCCGACGCCGACGTCCGGTATGCCGGCCGCCATCATTGCGGTGCCGAGGACGGCCGCGACGAGCCAGAAGGTGCCGATCAGCTCGGCGCAGAGTTTGCGGAACATACGCCAGACCCCCGATGAGTTTCCCACGCGGAAAGGCTACGCGGTGCAGGCGGGTGGGGGAATCCGGCGCGGGGGCTTTTGCACCGGGAGATTGGCCGGGCGGAGGCACTGCAGCCGGCAGACGTAGCAGCGCGGATTGCCGCCTTCAGCGCAGGCCCGCTTCCTTCAACAGACCCTGGCGCTTGGCGTCGTAGTAGTAGCCGCGCTGGTAGTGGCGCACGGCGGCGTCCTCGTTGTAGCCGCCCACGATCCAGGCGCCGCGCAGGTATTTTACCGCGTACTTGAGGTTGGTATCGGCGTCGAGCAGCCCCGCGGGGTCGCCGCGATAGCCCATGGAGCGGGCGGTGGCGTGGCTGATCTGCATCAGCCCGTAATACGGGCCGTTGCGTGCCTTCGGGTTGTAGCCGCTCTCTTTCCGCACGAGCCGGTGAATCAGCGATTCCGGCACGTCGTAGTGGCCGGCATACTTGGCGATCAGCCCGTTGACCTGGGCCGGCCCCGTTCGCTCGGGTCCGGCGGCGAAGGCGAGAAGCGAAATCCCCTCGCTCTCCTTGGGGGCCGCCTTCTGGGCCGCGGCAACCGCCTGCGGCTTCGTGCCGGCAAGCGGCGCAAGGCCCTTGAACGCCGCCGCCGAGCAAGCGGACAAAGCGATCGCCGCGGCAAGCGCCGCCGCCGTTCCCGCAACCCGGCCGATTTGTGTCCGCGAGCCCATCATCTGCCTGATAGCAGGCCAATCGTGGCGAAAAAAGAGCCGAGCCGTGACTAAGCGGCAACGGTCCTCGGCGATGCAATCGCTCTTTCGGCCCTCGCGTCAGCCGAGCCTGCCGTCGCGCAGCGAGTGAGAGAGCGGCGTCGGGCGCTCGACTGTCGTTGCGATCCCGACGATGCGTTCCTCGCGGGCGGCGGTGTCGAGCGCTTCCATCACCTCGAGGACGTGGAGCGCGAGATCGCCCGAGCAGCGGTGCGGCCGGTCCTCGAGGATGGCGAGCGCCATGTCGGCAAGGCCGATCGAGCGGTAATTGCCGTCGCCGTAGGGCTGGGTTACGGGGATCGTATCCCATTCCGGCGCCCGGGGTTTCGCGAGCTTCACCTCGCCGGTGAAGGTGTTGGGATCGGGGACGAGCAGACTCGCCTGAGTGCCGTAGAGCTCGATCGGCGTATGCGCATGCTTGGGTACGTCGAAGCTCAGAGTCACCGTGACCAGCGCGCCCGAGGCGAACTGCAGCGTGCCGGTGACGTGGGTCGCGACCTTGACCGGCATCATCTGCCCGCGCCGGGGCTCGGAGCGGATCGGCCGCTCGGCGAAGGGCGTCGCGCTCAGCGCCGCGACGCGCTGCACGGGGCCGAGCAGGTTGACGAGTGCGGTGATGTAGTAGGGGCCCATGTCGAACACCGGCCCGCCGCCCGTGTCGTAATAAAAGGCCGGGTCCGGATGCCAGTATTCGTGACCCGGGTTGGCGAAGATCGCGGTGCCGCCGACCACGCTCCCGAGTGCGCCCGAGTCGATCACCTGCCGGACCTGCTGATGGCTGCCGCCGAGGAAGGTATCGGGCGCCGAGCCGACGCGCAGACCCTTTTCGCGCGCCGTGTCGATCAGCGCCTTGCCCTCGGCGAAGCTGATGCCGAGAGGCTTTTCGGCATAGACGTGCTTGCCGGCTTCGAGCGCCCGCAGGCCGACCTCGACATGGGCGCGCGGGATGGTGAGGTTGAGGACGATATCGACCCGCGGATCGGCGAGCAGCGCATCGATCGGGACGGCGCGGAGCCCGAACTCGGCGGCCTTCGCCTCGGCCACTTCGGGCTTCATGTCGGCGAGCGCGATCACCTCGAGCACCGGAAAGCCCGGCATGGCCTTGAGGTAGGCGCCCGATATGTTGCCGGTGCCGATGATGCCGACGCCCACGCGCCCAGCTGCGCTCATGCCGCTCTCCCCTGTGGCTGAAACGGCTGCCGGACGGCGCCGCCTTGGTGCATCATGCATGGGCGGGCGGAGCGGAGCAATCGGGCAGCGGATATTTGGCCGGCAGCCGGCAGTCGAACGCAAGCCGGCCGCTCCCGGGTGATCGCTCTCGGCCCGGGCCGCCACACAACATCGCTGGCAGCAAGTCATCGATGCCCGGTCCCGTAGCGACTGCCGATTGCCGATTGACCGCGGGTCCGACCGCCATCTCGCCGATTGTCACGATCCGATTGCCGACTGCCGACTGCCGCTGATAAGGCGGGTCATGCTCAACCCGGTGCCGAAGACCTTCGACTATCGCCCGCCGACGGAGCCCCGGCTGACGGTGCTGCACGCGGACGACGACATCGTCGTCCTCGACAAGCCGAGCGGCCTTCTCACGGTGCCGGGAAAGGACCCGGCGCTGAGCGACAGTCTAGAGGCCCGCGTGCGGGAGAAGTGGCCGACGGCGACGGTCGTCCACCGGCTGGACAAGGATACATCGGGCATCCTCTTGATGGCGCTTCACCGGAAGGCGCTCGGCTTCCTTGGCAGCCAGTTCGAGCATCGCAAGACCGCCAAGTCGTATGTGGCCCGGGTCTGGGGCCGGCTCGAGCCGGAGCACGGCTTTGTCGATCTGCCGCTCGCGACCGACTGGGAGAACAAGCCGCGCCAGCGCGTCGACCACGAGCGGGGGCGGCCGAGCCGGACGGAATGGACGGTCCTCGGCTACGAGGACGGCGCGACGCGCGTTCGGCTGGTGCCGCATACGGGACGGACGCATCAGCTGCGGGTTCATATGATGGTCCTGGGCCATCCGGTGCTCGGCGACGAATTCTACGCGACGGGCGAGGCGCTCGCGGCGGCGGACCGGCTGCAGCTCCATGCCGAGACGCTGGGCTTCACGCACCCGGACGGGCGGCCGATGACCTTCAGCTCGCCAGCGCCCTTCTGAGCCGCGCCACAATCTTTCCCCGAAAACACCGCGATCGCGGCGCGAACGCACCATCACCGCTTCCTAGGCTTTCCTCGCTTGCGCATCTGTCGCGGGGGAGTATCATGAGCAGGGAACTGGTGCCGGTGCAGCCGGCGTTCGAGGCCGAGGTCTATGACGCCGGCAGAGAGATTTTCGTCGAGGCGGAGTTCATCGACGTGCTGCCCGAGGGCGGGACGGAGGTGTCGACGCCGCTCGGAGAGGAAGACGAGGAGGCACTCGCGCAGGGGATCGCATCGGTCTTCGAGAGCCTGATTGCCGAGGCCGGCGAGGATGAGGGAACCGAAGCGAACGGCGAGGCCGCCAACGACGACGATCCGACAGTCGCGCTGCTCGCCGAGCTCAACCGTCTCTGGGCCGAGCCGCTCGCCGCCTAGAGCCGCAGCCGCTCGACCATTTCGCGCACCGTCCGCATCAGGATCTCGAGCGCCGGGCTCGCCGCGACGTCGGCGCGTGTCGTAAGCCCGACGGAACCGCGCGTTTCGGACGTGTCGATGGGGAGAAGCACGAAATCGCCCGCCTCGAGGTCCGAGGCGACGACGCCTTCCGAGATGATCCATACGGCATCCGACTGGCGGACCAGCGCGCGGCCGAACGAGTCCGAGACCGTCTCGATCTCGGTGGGAAGCTCGGCGATGCCGTGCGCGATGAGGAAGCGCTCGGCGAAGGGCCGGATGATCGAGCCGCGGGTCGGCATCAGCACCGTGTAGTCGCGGATGCGCGAGAAATCGAAGCGCTTCGCTGCGAGCAAGGGGTGGCCCTTGCGCACGACGAAATCGACCTGCTCCGAATAGAGGTGCTCGAACCTCAGCCCCGCCATCTGCTCGGGCGCGGCGAGCCGCCCGACGACCAGATCGAGGACGCCCACGCGCAGTTGGTCCAGAAGGACGAGGTTCTCGCCGGTGACGATCTTGATCGGCGAGCCCGTTCGTTCGGCGATGAAGAGCTGGATGGCGCCCGGCATGATGCGGGCCGAGACCGTCGGGAGCGCGCCGACCCTGACCGGCGGGCCGGCGCTCTGCTGCGCCCTTGCGACGCTGTCGATCCCCTGCTGCACTGCGGCGATGCTGGCGCCCGCGTGACGCAGGAAAACCTCGCCGTAGCGCGTGATGCGGATGCCCCGCCCGTCCTTTTCGAACAGCGCCGCCTGGAGCTCGGCCTCGAGCTCCCGGATGGTCTTGGTCACCGCCGGCTGGCTGACGTGGAGGATTTCGGCGGCGCGGCCGACGCTCTTCTGGCGGGCGACTTCGAGAAACGTCTGCAGGTGCCGGAACTTGATCCGGTGCTCCACGCATACCTCCCCGGTTATGACAAGGCCCGATTATATCATTTTACCGAACCAAACCATCCATGTTGAAACGCGGGGAGGGAGGGTGCGGGCGTGCAGTTCGCAACGTTCAACGGCGTCACGATCCATCACCAGTCGATCGGCGCGGCAAATAAGCCGCTGGTCGTGTTCGTCAATTCGCTGGGGACCGATTTCCGCATCTGGCGGGACGTGATCGTGCGCCTTGCGGGCGAATTCGCGGTGCTGTGTTACGACAAGCGCGGCCACGGCCTCTCGGGCATCGGCGAAACGCCCTATACGATCGGCACGCATGCGGCCGACCTGGCCGCGCTTATCGACAGCACGGGCAGGGGCGAGGCACTGATCTGCGGGCTGTCGGTGGGCGGCATGATTGCACTCGAACTCTGGGCGAGCCGTCCCGATCTCGTCGCCGGTCTCGTCCTTTGCGACACCGCCCACAGGATCGGGTCGGCCCAATCCTGGAACAGCCGCATCGCCGCGGTCGAGGCCGGGGGCATCGGCGCTATCGCGGATGCCGTGATGCCGCTCTGGTTCACCGAAGCTTTCCGCGCCTCGCCCGAGGGGGAGGGCTTCCGCAACATGCTGGTCCGCCAGCCGGTCGCCGGTTATCTCGCGACCTGCGCGGCGATCCGCGACGCCGACCTGACCGGGATCGCGAGGATGATCGATGTGCCCGCCATCGTCATCGCGGGCGAGAAGGACGGCTCGACGCCGCCCTCGCTCTGCGCCGATCTGGCGCGCCTTATTCCCGGCGCGCGCTTCGAGCTTGTGAAGAACGCCGCCCACATCGTTCCGGTCGAGCAGCCGGATGCCGTGAGCGCCATCATCAAGGCATTTGCCGGCGTCGCGCGGCAGGGAGGAAAGCACGATGCCCGGCAACGGCACTGACCGGCAGGAGCAGGGCATGGCGACCCGCCGCGCGGTTCTCGGCGACGAGCACGTGGACCGCGTGGGCGCCCAGACCAACGGCTTCGATGCGCCCTTCCAGGAGCTCATCACCGAAGCGGCCTGGGGCCATGTCTGGTCGCGGCCCGACTGGACTAGGCGCGAGCGCTCGATGGTCACCATCGCGCTCCTCGCGGCGCTCGGCCACTATGAGGAAATGGCCATGCATGTCAGGGCCACGGCGCGCACCGGCGCCAGCGAGGACGACGTGCGCGAGGCGCTGCTGCATGTGGCGATCTACGCGGGTGTTCCTGCGGCCAACCAGGCCATAAAGTACGCGAGGCAAGCGTTCGAGGACGTCGCCTCGGGGAGAAAGGACTGATGGACGATAGCCGATCGAACCGGGCGCCGCAGCTCGGCGCCTTCTACGCGCGCGACCGCGCCTGGCATCCGCCGGCCTATGCACCGGGCTACAAGTCGAGCGTCTTGCGCGCGCCGCAACGGGCCCTGCTCTCGCTCGACAGCACGCTGAGCGAAATGACGGGCCCGGTGTTCGGGCACTCGATCATTGGCCCGCTCGACAACGACCTGATCCACAATTTCGCCAAGCCCGGCGAGAGCGCCATCGGCCAGCGCATCGTCGTGCATGGCCGGGTGCTCGACGAGAACGGGCGGCCGGTGCCGGGCGTCCTGCT